>NZ_CAWNMS010000031.1:0-50757 GCF_963875605.1 Vibrio sp. V04_P4A5T148 | reverse complement strand
ATTCCATGCCGAACTCAGAAGTGAAACACAACAGCGCCGATGGTAGTGTGGGGTCTCCCCATGTGAGAGTAGGACATCGCCAGGCTTTGAATATCGCTTACATATCATTAAAAATATGAAAGCAAAACTAAAAATATAGCATTATCAAAGTAAGACTAATTTTTAGTGACAATTTGTGGAGAGATGGCTGAGTGGTTTAAAGCACCGGTCTTGAAAACCGGCGATGGTTAATAGCTATCCTAGGGTTCAAATCCCTATCTCTCCGCCACTTTTAAAGAAAAAACCGCTGTTTTTACAGCGGTTTTTTTCGTTTTATATCAACATGCCAATCTGGAAAATTAATAGCTTAATTCAATCCCTCGAACATATCTTGATCACCCTATCTGTACTTTCCAAAAATCGATTTTACACATTGAACACCTCAGACATAATGTCGTTGTGATCCGCAAAACTTTGTTGGTTAGCGTGAGCCAACTGCACACTTGCTCTATTGGATTTAGCACGGTGAGTAGGAAGAAACGTGATGACACTGACATGACTAAACTGCACTTATATACCTACCAGCACCATCCATTATAACGACGGCCTCACCTATTCCTTTTTATAGGGGCATGCCGACCCAAATAAATACGCATATTCAAATCGCTGCGGCTTCACAGTTCGAGGTTTTGTGCCGTGCTCGGCCTTAAGTTAAATGGCATTTTGATCAAGAAATTATCCAGGAAATCCCAGGTGTTCAAGCGGGTAATAGTAGAATTAGGATGGTTTTTGTTGGCTCGCCAGCGTTTTAAAATCGGTGCTATTAAGGCTATCCATCGTGATATTTAACAATGGCTAGATAGCCTTAATGAGATCGTACTTTTCTTTAATTGGTATAAGGTTATTTTTAGGTGCTTAGATTGCCATTTAAACATGCTCTATCATGGTCAGTGCCTTACGTGAGACTTCTGCGGCGGCTTTAGGGTAGTTTTGTTTTTCAAGGCTATCGGCAAGATAAGCGTAATCAGATACATTGGCACGGAGAGATAACGCTTTTTCCAAATGGTTTTGCGCCTCTGCCCATTTTTGCTCTCTCATATACAATTGAGCCAGTGCGCTGTGTGCTTCGGCGTTACCACTATCCTTACTAATGGCTTCTTGTAACAACAAAATTGCTGGGTATCTATCTGGCAAATTGAGCTCTGCCAATAATGAATACAGAGCTGGCATTGGATGTTTTTTTAATGTTTCTTTAATGACGGTAAATGCTTGCGAGTCTGCTTTTCGTTGGATCAACTGTTCGATGAAGCATTGAGTTAAAATGACGTCGTTTTTGGTTTTCCTTGGGAGCTTGTCCCAATGATTGATTAAGCCTTCGCTACCTTGTTGCTGGGCGACGTTTTTTAGTAAACCGCATTGTGCTTTTTGGTTCAGTTGTTGGCTCTCGTCCGCATTAATCTGTTTTGCTTTTTGGAGCTTAGGTAAAAGCTCAAGCAGCGGTTGCCATTGTTCTAGGTGCACGTATGTTGTCTTGAGTAAGTTGAGCACGATGGTGTTATTCGGATGAGTGGCTTGTAAGGCTGATAAAGTGCTTAGCGCCTGCTCAAACTCTCCTTCTCGTACTTGTTGTTTGGCACGAGTTAATTCAACGGCTAGGCCTGCGTTACTTTGTTGACTAGCGAGATCTAAATAATAATCTCGTTTTGCTCTGTCGCCCATTCCCTGCGCGGCTTCCGATGCAACAAGATAGCAGAGTAGCGGCATATCATGGTGGTTCGCCCAGCGAGTGACTTTCTTTTCTGCCTGCTTCCAGTCTCCCTCTAGAAGTTTAATGATACCTTCATTGGTATAACGGCGAGAGCGCTTTAACTTACGTACGCTGAACCAGTTTAATGTGTTTGAACTGGCGTAGCATGCTTTTTTGAGGAGATACTCTAAGCTAAATAATCCAGAGAGGAGTGCAATCACAAAGATCACTAAGGTGGTCACGCTCATCTCTATTGTTCTATTAGCTATAGAGATAAGAACATAACCTTGCTGGCCAGCATATTGGGTTCCGACAAATAAACCGGCCCCTAATACTACAAAAAGAAAGATGACTCTAAACATTACTTATCCTCCGTAACGCTCATTGGAGAGACTTCACGGCGTAGGCGTTCAGTGATGACATCAGCGAGTTCGTGCTGAGTTTCAAGTTTAACTGGATATTGCACTTGTATATTTTGTTTACTGAGCTGCAATAGCGCGTGATTAAACTGCTGCACACTCTGATCATCGGAATTAAAGAAGCTGGCTGACCATTTATCTGCCGTGCTCAGTGCCGTTGTATAAATTTCTTGTTGTTCTGCGTATACGGCTTTAATGGCGGTTTCTAATTTTGCTTTGAGATTTTCTTTTAGATAGAAGTGCTGTTCAGGTGACAGTAGCGGAATGGCATTACCGTCTCGAGTGCGGAAGGTAATGAAGTTCTCCGAGAAGTCTTTCAATGAGCTAACGAGATTATTTTGCCAGTCGTTAATATTTTCGGAAACTTGTGGTGCTGATTGCTGCTGAGTTTCAGGCAACATGGCATTGGCCAGCGGTAGAGTGTCAACTTGTTGCTGTAAGGTTGTTAAGCGTAACACTAGCCCTTCACGATCAATCAATGGGATGATTTTGAGCTGAGTAATGTCACGCGCCATGGCTTTGCGTAGCGGCACTAAGCTTGGGTCATTCAATTCAGCAATACGCTGATCAGCGCTTTCCATTAGCTTGGTCGCGCTGACGATGTCATGTTCCAGAAAAAGTTTACGGCCTGCTAGTTTCACTAAGTAATCTGCTTCTGCTAGTAGCCAGTCGTTGGGACGGCGGCCTTTGATATCAGCTATCGCCAGTTGCAAGCTGTCGATACTTTTTTGCTGTTGATTCAAGGCTACGTCAGTTTTGTGAGTGAGTTGGTCCGCTTTGGCTTGTGTTTCTTGCTTTATTTGATTGATTTCAGCCGCGAGCTGACTTTGGGTTTGTGTTAATTGAGTCTGCAATGCGTTGATTTTGGCTTGGTAAACAGCGTCTTTTTGCTGCATTTGATAGGCTATACCACCACTGAAAATGATGGATAGGCTAATTGCAATAACAGAAAGTTTGATGCTGCGCTTTGCTCGTTTATCACTCTTTTCTTCAGGCTGAGAAGTGGGATCCTGCACGTAACTTTTTGGTGAATCAAGGTTATCCGTTGCGTCTTTTTCTGTAACCAGAGGAGGTGTGGCTGCTTTTTCAGGTTCAATATGCGGGTTATTATTTTTGCTTGTCATGCTTAGAGTCCTGTCTAGATTGGCTAATACTAGCCGCGAGTTCTGTATTGGAGGCGCTTCCCACGTTCGTGACGCACCCAAATCCCATGTGCAGCGCCTCTTGTCGAATTCGCTCGCTTGGGACAAAAAGAGCTAAATTTAGCAGCCAGAGTCGTTGTGAATCAGAGAATTGATCCATCATAAAATTGAGTTGACCTGAGCTGGTGACAACTAACTGAGTGACTTGCTGTTGCTGCCACAGAGATATCGATTCAGCGGCACAGAAGGTGATCGTATCGCGTCGATACACTTCCTTATATACCACATCAGCACCACGCTCGATTAAGCTGTCGTGGATGAGCTCACGTCCGCCATTACCACGCAAAATCATCACCTTAAGGCCCGATATTGATTGCAACTGCGGTAGGGCAAGCAGGTGTTCACTGTCACTTATCTGCGGATAGTGTACTTTTTGTTGGCTTAATTTGCTGAAAACATGTGCGGTTTTTTGACCAACGGCAAGGTATCTGGCGTCATTTGGCCAAAAATATCGGTGATCTTGCAAAAATTGATGACTGAACGTCACCGCGTTTTGGCTAACCGCAATAATAATGTCGCATTGCTGAAGTTCTGGGAGTAAATACGGGAGATCGGCTCCTGCATTAATCTGAATCAATGGATGGTGAACGGAGCGGATACCGAGATCCGCTAATTGTTGGCAAAGTTCAATCCCTTGATTTTCGGGGCGAGTGACCAACACCGTCATGCTTTATTCGTGCTCGCAGTAGAGTTTGGACAGAATATCTCGCGCTCCATCATTGAGCAATTGATGGGCAAGCGTGATTCCTAGTTGCTCGGCATCGGAGCGGTGGCCGCGAATTTCACCTTGTACAATCTTAGAACCATCAGGCTCACCGACTAATGCTCTTAACCAAATATGATCACCATTGAGCAATGCGTAGCTACCGATAGGTACTTGGCAACCGCCTTCTAATGTTAGGTTCATGGCTCGTTCACATTTCACGCGATCAGCCGTGTCAGAATGGTTGAGTGGCGCAAGCAATGCTCTTAAACGTTCGTCATCTAAACGGCATTCAATCCCGACTGCACCTTGCCCTACTGCAGGAAGCGATTGTTCTGGTTCAATAATGCTGCGAATGCGATCTTCAAGCTTCAAACGTTTTAAACCTGCTGCGGCGAGAATAATCGCATCGTATTCACCTGCATCGAGTTTTCCAAGACGAGTACCGACATTGCCACGCAATTCTTTAATCACAAGGTCTGGTCGATATGCTTTGAGTTGGCATTGGCGACGTAGGCTGCAGGTGCCGACGATGGCACCTTGAGGCAGTTGTTCAATGCTTTGATAGGTGTTTGAAACAAAAGCATCACGTGGATCTTCGCGTTCACAAATCGTCACTAGTCCAAGCCCTTGAGGGAAATCGACGGGAACATCTTTCATTGAATGCACTGCCAAATCGGCACGGCCTTCAAGCATAGCGACTTCCAACTCTTTGACAAAAAGCCCCTTACCACCCACTTTAGCTAAAGGCGTATCTAAAATGACGTCGCCTTTGGTTACCATGGTCACTAATTCCACTTCTAGGCCAGGATGAGCCGCTTGCAGCGCATCTTTAACATAATAAGCTTGCCAAAGGGCGAGCGGGCTTTTACGTGTGGCGATTCGAATGGGTGTTGCGTGAGTCATGATAATCCCGAGTGTAGGTAATGGATGGTTTAATCCTATCATTCCCGCTATGAAAGGTTTACTACTAGATCGTAGCTGTGAAGGATTGATGAAGAGATAGCATAAATTGGTCAAAATTGTGTGATTTATATCTCGTTTATATAATGAGCTATTACGACAAAGTGTAAATAGCTACGACACTATAGCCAAGGTCATTGGAGCGCATTGTAGGCATGCTCTGCCTGAGTGTGATATGCATCGAGAGGGCTTTACCAAATGGAAAGAAAATGTTAGATTGATCACGTTTTTTTGGTGCTTTAGAATAAAATATAATCAAAGCGCGTGTTAATGTTTCAACCAAGGAATCAACCTTGCAGGCTTACACCAAGACGTTAATTCAACGATTAGACAATCTCAACCAGCAACGTACCGAGCGTGCGCTGGCGCTTATGGATTTGCAAAGTCAACGTGTATTTCATTTCATTCCTGCATTACTGCACTTCAATCACCCGATTATTCCCGGCTACTACGATGCAAAAGTCCCTTATGGTGTCTATGGTTTTGAGCCTAACGACATCCAACGTCAGCTGGTTGAAGATACAGAACTCACCTTAGGTCAACCCTTACCGACCGCAGACACCCCCGCTATTCTTGCTCTGTATACCATGGGCAGTACCTCGTCGATCGGTCAAAGCACCTCGAGTGACTTAGATATTTGGGTATGTGTAGCATCGAGTATGAGCTGTGATGAGCGGGAAAGCTTAAGCAACAAATGTTTGTTGATCACTGATTGGGCAAAGAGCCAAGGGGTGGAAGCTAACTTTTTCTTGATGGATGAGCTACGTTTTCGCAGTAATCATTCTGAGCAGATGACAGGCGAAAACTGCGGTTCATCGCAGCATCTTCTGCTATTAGACGAGTTCTATCGTTCTGCTGTTCGGTTGGCAGGTAAGCGTTTACTGTGGCAAATCGTGCCTCCTGAAATGGAAGAGTGCTACGACGAATACGTGCATGAATTGTGCAACAATGGTTACATCAACTGCAGTGAATGGATCGATTTTGGTAAATTGAACCGCATTCCTGCTGAAGAGTATTTCGGCGCAAACCTTTGGCAGCTTTATAAAAGCATCGACTCGCCTTACAAGTCAGTGTTAAAAGCGATTCTGCTTGAGGCGTATTCGTGGGAGTATCCACACACGCAATTATTAAGCATTGATACCAAACGACGGTTTTTTACTCATGAACCTGATTTGTACAGTATGGATGCTTACTATTTGATGCTTGAAAAAGTGACGCGTTACCTTGAACGCATTGGTGATTCTGCCCGTCTTGATCTGGTGCGTCGTTGTTTCTATCTCAAAACGCATGAAAAGTTATCACGTGAACCAAGCTTAGGCTCCGTGGCATGGCGTCGAGAAGCATTAAGCCACATGATTCAGCAGTGGAATTGGTCGGAATCTGTTGTTCAAGAATTAGATAATCGCCGTAATTGGAAAGTTGAACAAGTTAAAGTCGTCCATCATGCGTTGTTAGATGCGTTGATGCTGAGCTATCGAAACCTGATCCAGTTTGCGCGTCGTAATGACATCACCTCGGCCATTAGCCCACAAGATATATCAATCCTCGCGCGTAAGTTGTATGCGGTGTTTGAGGTGTTGCCGGGTAAAGTCACGCTACTGAATCCACAAATTTCGCCAGATCTGCACGAGCCGGATCTCTCGTTCATTCAAGTTCGAGAAGGGCGAACCAATAAGGCAGGCTGGTATCTGTATAAACAGCCTCTGGTTGCCCATCGTATGATTGGCCAACCTTTCCTTGAGCATAATGAATACCTCAGTAAGCTGGTCTCTTGGGCCTTCTTTAATGGTTTGATCACGGAATCAACTCATTTGCATTCAGTAGTACGTGACGCACAGTTGGATATTGATAAGTTCTATCAAATGGTTAGCGATTTGCGTAATACCTTCTCGTTGCGTAAGCGGCGGCCGACCATGCAGGCCTTAGCGAGCCCTTGTGAAATCAGCCAACTGGCGATGTTCATCAACTTTGAAAATGATCCTACCGCGGAATTAAGCGGTAAATCGCTCAAAATTGATTTGAAAAATATAGATATTTTCAGTTTCGGATCTGAACAAAAAAGCTTAGTCGGTAGTGTCGATTTAGTGTATCGCAACTCGTGGCATGAAGTACGGACTCTCCATTTTACTGGCGAAACGGCGATGCTCGACGCGTTGAAAACCGTGCTTGGCAAAATGCACCAAGATGCGCTACCGCCAGAGTCTGTCGATGTATTTTGTTACAGCAAAAGTCTGCGTGGCGTGATGCGCAACATGGTGTACCAGTTGCTGGCGGAATGTATCGATTTGCGTTTGAAACCGGTAGAGCAAGAGAAACGTCGCCGTTTTAAAGCGTTACGCATTGGCGATCAAATGTATGGTCTGTTTTTTGAGCGGCGAGGGGTTTCGGTACAGAAGTTGGAAAATTCGGTAGATTTTTACCGCAGTATTTCAACCAACAAATTGAAAGGTTCACCGCTGTTAATGCTCGATCGCGATCAAGATTATCAACTGCCGGAAATCGTCGATGGTTTTGCTAGTGAAGGCTTAGTGCAGTTTTTCTTTGAAGATACCGATAAAGGCTTCAACATTTATGTGTTGGATGAGTCGAACCAAATTGAAGTCTATCACCAGTTCAGCGGCGAAAAAGATGAGATGATCGCCAACGTCAACAGCTTTTATACCTCAGTGCGCGACGGTAACCCACTCTCCGCTAAACTTATTAACTTCAATCTGCCGCAGTATTATCAAATCGTCCATCCAGAAGAAGGGGAAAGCTATATTGTCCCTTATCGTAACGATTCCGCGCTCTATTCTCGTCCTTCAAAAGCGGTCAACGCTTAGTTCGGTAGCGCCAAGTCACACATCTGTCACTTGGCGTTGTTGCTTTACACCCAGTCGATCGTTTCGCCAGCGTGTTTTTCACATTCTTGTTTCACCATCGCAATCAATTCCAGCCCTGTTTTTGAACAAATCCAGTTTTGGTCGATCAGTTTGAAATGGAAACCGCCTGACTTTGATGCCAGCCAAATTTCATGCATTGGCTCTTGGCGGTTAATAATAATTTGGCTGCGGTCATCAAATTCTAACGTCATCACATTGCCTGAGGTTTCGTAATCAATGTCGGCACCTGCGTCGTCTATCGCTTGTTCAATGATTTCTAGCTGCTCATCGACAAGTTGGTGAAATTCAGTATCGTTCATCCTGTCTATCCTATTGCTTTTCCTGATTGTGGTGCGATTATAGGGGGCATTGACTCAATAATCACGACATGCAAAATGAAAAAATCAATCGCTGCACTTTTTATGTTGTCACTCCTTGCTCTCGCAGGGTGTGGTCAAACCGGGCCGTTATACATGCCAGCAGAGCCTGAGCAGAGTGAACAACCTCAGCCATAGTCATTGATTTAGCTTAAAGGAAACGAATTTTGGATTACTTCAATTATCAGGACGATGGTCAGCTTTGGGCTGAAAATGTCGCATTAACAGAGTTGGCTGAGCAATACGGCACGCCTTTGTATGTCTATTCTCGCGCTACTTTAGAGCGTCACTGGCATGCTTTTGATAAGTCGGTAGGCGAACACCCTCATCTGGTGTGTTATGCGGTGAAGGCTAACTCAAACTTAGGCGTATTAAACACGTTGGCGCGTTTAGGGTCAGGTTTTGATATTGTTTCGGCAGGAGAGCTAGAGCGTGTTGTGGTGGCGGGTGGTGACCCGGCGAAAGTGGTATTTTCTGGCGTCGGTAAAACGGAAGCTGAAATGAAACGCGCGTTGGAGCTCAAGATTAAATGCTTTAACGTTGAATCCGAGCCTGAATTAGCACGTTTAAATAAAGTGGCTGGCGAGCTGGGTGTCAAAGCACCGATTTCACTGCGCATCAACCCTGATGTGGATGCACAAACCCACCCTTATATTTCAACCGGTTTGCGTGACAATAAGTTTGGTATTGCTTTTGACCGTGCACTGGATGTTTATCGCTTGGCACAAAGCCTAGAGAATCTCAGCATTCACGGTATTGATTGCCACATTGGCTCTCAACTGACCGCCATTGCCCCTTTTATTGATGCAACCGATCGTTTACTTGCGTTAATTGATCAGCTTAAAGAGGAAGGGATCACCATTAAACATTTGGATGTTGGTGGTGGTTTAGGTGTGGTGTATCGCGATGAGTTACCCCCGCAGCCTTCCGATTATGCCAAAGCCTTGTTGGCGCGTTTGAGTAACCATCAAGATCTCGAACTGATTTTTGAACCGGGACGTGCTATTGCGGCTAACGCGGGCGTGTTGTTGACGAAAGTAGAGTTTCTCAAACATACCGAACACAAAAACTTTGCCATTATTGATGCGGCGATGAACGATTTGATGCGTCCAGCGCTTTATCAAGCTTGGCAAGATATTGTTCCTGTTGTGCCGCGCCAAGGTGAAGCGCTAACCTATGACTTGGTTGGGCCTATTTGTGAAACCGGTGACTTCTTGGGTAAAGATCGTTCATTGGTCTTGGATGAGGGAGATCTACTGGCGGTTCGCTCAGCAGGAGCTTACGGTTTTGTGATGTCTTCGAACTATAATACACGTACTCGCGTGGCGGAAGTGATGGTGGATGGTGCACAAACCCACCTTGTTCGTCAGCGTGAAGCACTATCGAGCCTATGGGCATTAGAGCGTATTCTGCCGGAGTAAATTGAAGCATTATGCATTTCCATTTTTCTAAAATGCACGGTTTGGGTAATGACTTCATGGTCGTTGATTGCATTACACAAAACGTCTTCTTCTCCCCTGATTTGATCCGCCGCTTGGCGGATCGTCATACTGGCGTGGGGTTTGATCAGCTATTAGTGGTTGAAGCGCCGTATGATCCGGAAAGTGATTTTCACTACCGTATTTTTAATGCCGATGGCAGCGAAGTCGAACAGTGTGGCAACGGCGCACGTTGCTTTGCTCGCTTTGTGCGGATGAAAGGGCTGACCAATAAGTACAGCATTGGAGTCACGACTAAAAAAGGCAAAATGGTTTTAAATGTTGAAGAGGATGATCAAATCACCGTCAACATGGGCATACCAGAATTTGAGCCTAATAAGATTCCATTTCGAG
This sequence comes from Vibrio sp. V04_P4A5T148, assembly GCF_963875605.1. Classification (NCBI taxonomy): domain Bacteria; kingdom Pseudomonadati; phylum Pseudomonadota; class Gammaproteobacteria; order Vibrionales; family Vibrionaceae; genus Vibrio; species Vibrio sp. V04_P4A5T148. The sequence continues at coordinate 40,674 of NZ_CAWNMS010000031.1, read as the reverse complement.
CCAAACAGGCAGAGAAAACCTACATCATGCGCGTTGAAGAGAAAACCTTGTTCTGCGGGGCGGTGAGTATGGGCAATCCGCATGTGGTGACAGTGGTGGAGGATGTGACAACCGCTGAGGTTGAAATTTTGGGTCCACTGCTTGAATCCCATGAGCGTTTTCCAGAGCGTGTTAACGCAGGCTTCATGCAAGTGCTGAATCGCAATGAAGTGAAGCTACGTGTTTATGAACGTGGCGCGGGTGAAACTCAAGCGTGTGGCAGTGGTGCGTGTGGCGCGGTTGCCATTGGTATTCTTCAAGGGTTATTGGCGGAAGAGGTGACAGTACACTTACCTGGTGGCTCGTTAGAGATCCACTGGCAAGGGCCGGGTAAGCCACTCTATATGACAGGCCCTGCGACTCATGTGTTTGATGGTCAAGTCTCTTGTTAGGGTTAAGTAAGATAAGGAATCATTTTGTCACACGTTGAAGCGGATGCACTCACAGCCGAAGTTGTGGCTGAATATTTACGAGATCACCCAGATTTTTTCCTCCAGCGTTCAGAGCTGGTTGACAGGCTCTCCTTGCCGCACCATCAACAAGGTGCGGTCTCTTTGGTGCATGTACAACTGAATCGTCAGCGCCAGAGAATTGAGGAGTTAGAGGAAGAGATCACAGCCTTTATGTCATTAGCGGCCAATAATGACCGCACTTTCCACGAATTTATGGATCTGCAAGAGCAGATCTTAAAATGTCATTCAATGCCGCAAGTATGCAAGGCAATAGAAAACAAAGCGCAAACCTTAGGTTTGGTAGCGTATATTCGTTTACTGGCCTCGCCTGAAACCGATTATCAATTGACCCAAGAGCAATGGCAGCGTTTTGCAACTAACCATTTTAATGGCAAAAATGCTTATTTAGGGCGTATGAAAAAGTTGGATCGCCAAGCGTTATTTGGTGAACAAACTGCTGCGCCAGAAATGGGTTCGTATGTGGTGCTACCATTAGGTAAGCGCTCATCACAAGGTGTGTTAGCGTTTGCAAGTGAAGATGGCGGCCATTTTCAACCGAGCATGGATACCCTCTTTTTACGTCATTTGGCGTTAGTTCTCTCTCATTTAATTGAGACTCTACCTTGGCAACCGATTGAGCATGACCGAATCAGCCACACCTCTGCCTAACGGCTTACAGCAGCCCTTAACTCGCTTCTATGAATATCTGCGGAGCGAGAAAGGGTTGAGCTTGCACACCCAACGCAATTACAAACAACAGCTGGAAACCATGGCGCAGCATTTAGTGCAGATGGGGCTGAATCAATGGCAACAAGTCGATGCCGCTTGGGTGCGACAGCTGGCGAGCAAAGGGATGCGTGAAGGGATGAAAGCCAGCAGTTTAGCGACGCGTCTCTCTTCATTGCGCAGTTTTTTTGATTTCTTGATCTTGCGTGGTGAACTGACAGCTAACCCGGCCAAAGGCGTTGCAGCACCGCGTAAAAAACGCCCGTTACCGAAAAACTTAGATGTGGATGAAGTCGCGCAACTACTCGAAGTCAAGGATGATGATCCGCTATCAGTGCGCGATCGAGCCATGATGGAATTGATGTATGGTGCTGGGTTGCGTTTAGCGGAGCTCGTCAGCATTAACGTAAAAGACCTGAGCTTTAGCCGCGGCGAGATTCGAGTGGTGGGTAAAGGGGATAAAGAACGTAAGGTGCCTTTTGCTGGCCAAGCCAAAGAATGGGTGGCGCATTGGTTGAAAATACGGACGCAGTTTGCGAACGCTGATGAGCAAAGCTTGTTTGTTTCAAAGCTGGGTGTTCGTATTTCTCATCGCAACGTACAAAAACGCATGGCCGAGTGGGGGCAAAAGCAGGCGGTGGCTAGCCATATTAGCCCACATAAACTGCGCCACTCTTTTGCGACTCACATGCTTGAATCGAGCAATAATTTACGTGCTGTCCAAGAGTTGCTGGGTCATGAGAACATTTCGACGACGCAAATCTATACTCATTTGGACTTTCAACATCTTGCGCAGGCCTATGACCAAGCGCACCCAAGAGCACGTAAAAAGAAACAGAGCGAGTAACGCATGCACTTTTATCGCAATATCGGCCCCATTAAAGCGATGAGCTTTGATTTGGACGACACGCTGTATGACAACCATCCAGTGATCCGTCATGTTGAGCAGCAAATGGTCGTGTGGCTGCATACTCATCATCCGCTTTCCGCGACGCGTCCGATAAGTTGGTGGCAGCAACTTAAACAGCAACTGGCGCTGCAAGAGCCACTGCTCGGCCATGATGTCACTCAGTGGCGATTTAAGCAGATAGAACAAGGCTTAATTCAATTAGGCTATTCGCCGCAACTTGCTTTACAGGCTGCGCAGAATGCCATTGAAGAAGTGTTGCGGTTACGTCACTTAATCACGGTGCCAGAGAAGACGCACCGCGTGATGACCGAACTGGCAAAGCGCATGCCGTTAGTGGCGATTACCAACGGCAATGTTGACCCGCACAAAATTGGCTTGGGGCATTATTTTCAACAAATTTTTAAAGCGGGTCCCGATGGCTTGGCCAAGCCGTATCCGGATCTTTTTGACAAAGCGCAGGCTGCATTACAGCTACCTGCAGCCTCGATTTTACACGTTGGTGATCATCTGATAACCGATGTGCAAGGCGCAAAAAGCAATGGTTTCCAAGCCTGTTGGTATAACGATCAAGGCCAAACCTTGCTCGCCAGTCGTAAGGCCAAAGTGTTGCCTGATATTGAAATCCATCAACTGGATTCACTACTGCAGCTTTAGGGCGTGACCGCTTTTATCCGCTTGAAAAGCTTTGAGATAGTAAGTGAAAAACGCGCGTAACTCTCTCGCATTATTTGGTTCTCCGAGAGAGTTGAGCAGCTCAACGCCCACTTCTAATGTGCATAAATGGCCAGCATCTTGATTTCGCCTTAATCCATACTGAGAGATTTGATTTGGGGTGAGGTGTAGCTGCGGTAAATCGGATAACCAAGGGCTCTTATTGAGCATCTTCTTGGCTTCTTGCCATGTCCCATCCAGGATAATAAACACGATTTCTTGAGTGTCAGACGTTGAGAGAGATTGGTATTCGGTGAGCGATTGACTGCGCGTCGAAGGGAAAATAACCACAGCGTTTAACTTCTCATCTAGAATTCTCTTTTGTAATGATTTCGCCGTAGAGACTCGGTCCCAGATGTACACAGAGGAATTGGGCAAGCTACGCAGCAGCAGCTTGCCAGTATTGGTCGCTCGATGCGGTTCATTTTCATGCATCAGTAGTGCAATGCGCAGTTGGCTATCCAGTGTTGGTTGCAGTGAACAGAGGCATTGATAGCTAAAATGGCAAACTGGGCAAGGGCACGGTCTGGTCACTTATGGTGTCTCGATATTTTCAGAAAATAACGTTAAACCGCCATTGGCGATAGGGTAGAGAACATCGCCCACCTTCTCTTTTTCTGCTTTCAGTTGGTAACCAGTGCGAGTAAAGAGACGTTCAGAAAGCAGATATTGTTGCTGGTGGCGCGTCATGACAACTTGGATCTGATTTAGGTTTAATGGTTGCCAAAACCCCTTTTCGACGGTCGATGGCTGACCATCGTTGTAGTCATAATGAGTGCTAGCGGTATGATCCGCATTCAGTTGCAAACGAATCGTGAAATCCCTATTTTGGGTCGAAGTAGCATGATAAGCCCCAACCCATGGAAGCGTCGCATCACTATTACCTAAGGTGGCGCATCCCTGATAGCTTTTCTCACCGACCTTCAAGGTGGAACTCCAGCCGTACAGCGAGTCACTCATCCCGTCACTGCACATTTTTTGTGTGAGGAGCAGCGAACCTTGATTTATTTGGTACTCACGCTTAGTTTCAGATAGCTGACTTTTTGTGATAGCGAATGTTTGAGTTTCACCGCTGATGGTTTGAAAGTTAAGGTTTTTCCCTTCAAAGTGGATGGACCATGACGGTTCGTTGCCAAAAGCGCGTGTCGGTTTGAGTGGTTGATTGCAGCGTTTAGGATTTTCAGCACTGAGCATATTGATGCTGGTCACGTTGAAACGTGCGCTGGAATCGGCATCGAAGCCTGTGCGGCTTGGCGCTGATAAAGTACCAATGAGTTCGCCATACAAAGGCTGATAAGGCGAGCGAGCCAAACTCAAGGCTTGCTGAGTCTGCTGTGGCGTCAGTGCTAGCCAATATTGTTGATTGCTACCACAAGGTGTAAAGGTTTGCGCCTCATGACCTACCACGACTTCTCCACGCATAATAAAGGGCTGTGCTTTGATTGAGCTGGGTTTATCCAAACTCGCCATCGGTACGGCTGGTGGCAGTGATGCGTTGTGTGTCGCACAGGCTTGCAGCATTAATGTGGTCAATAACAGCGCGGAACAGTGAAGCACTTTCATAGCAGACTCTTTTTGGGCAATGCAACGAGGCTAGATTATGGCACAAAGGCGCTGGCAAATTGAACTGATGGGTGTGAATTTAACAACCCGCGGACAAGAATCAGAGATAAATCGTGAAGCCGTTATGAACAAAAAAACAGCGCTCAAATGGCGCTGTTTTTTGTGACCACTCGTTACTGCAGGCTGCTGTTACAATAAATGTTCACGCAAATAGTGAGCCACGGCGTCTTCTGAATTGCTACCAATCACGGTGTTATTAGGCAGTGCATTGAATACTTTTTGATGCGATGTGCCCATCACCAAGCCTTTACCAGCCATCGACAGCATTTCCACATCGTTCATACCATCGCCAAACGCAATACAGTTATCTAGGGTCAGGTTTAATGATTCTGCAACGGCTTTGAGCGCATCCCCTTTCGACACTTCTGCTGCCATCACTTCCAAACACCAAGGTGTTGAGAAGGCGACGTTCAGTTTGTCGCCAAAAATATCGTTTAAGCGTTCTTCAAACTGAGCTAATAACTCATGATCTTGCGCTGGGTGGGTGAAGAATATTTTGGCGACGCCCTCGGTAGGTGCGTTATTGACATCAAATACTTGGTAGCTAAAGCCGGATTCTTCGTGGAAATCACGCAGCGTTTCATCTTCTTTATTCAATAACCACGATTCATCTTGATAGATGTGAACAAAAATATCAGGGTTTTGCTTAAACACGTCAATGACGGGCTGTACCAATTCTTGCGGTACATTTTTACTGTACATCAGGTTGTCATGTTGATCGTGAACGCGCGCGCCATTGGAAGTAATCATGTAGGCTGGAATGCCCGCTAACTGGCGAATACCCGCCACATCAACGTGATGGCGACCGGTAGCGAAGATGAAAGTAAAGCCTTTTTGGTGAAGTGCTTGTAGCGTTTGCTTGGTGAATTCGCTCAATTGGTGGTTTGGCGCAAGTAGTGTACCGTCGAGATCGGACGCCACGATATGAATCGCGTGCTCTTTACATTCGGTGGTCATAAAACCCTCATTATCATGGTCGATTTGGTTTGCAGATCGCAGATGGTGGAGAAACTTTGGTGTGGCCTAGTTTACGCCATCTTAAAGAGGAAAAAGAGGGTAAAACTCTCAATTGAAATTTCCTCTATTTGCTCAGTTCTAACATCGTGATTAAACCGTGTTCTCAAGAGATTGGAATTGCTTAAATAGCTCATCAAGTGCTTGGTTTCGATAGCAATCCTTTTCAAAAAAGAGCTCATGCTTTGCTCCTTCAATGATGACCAGCTTGCTAGATGGATTGGTTTTCGCCAGCTTAGTGACAAAGCGGATTTGATCCGCATTACTGACAATCTCATCCTGCCCTGCTTGCAAGATGAGTGTTGGTAACTTCACTTGACGAGTCATCAGTTGGCACAGCTTCGCTGCCATTAGCCCTTGCCATACCCAGCGCGTGCTAGGGCCGCCAACTTGCAATTCGGGTTTGCGTTGGTACAGGTCTCGAAACCATTGGTAACGCACCTGACTTTGACTTAATGGGTTAATCTCAAAAGGCTTTGCCGAATAGGCTTGATAGCCCGGCGCATAGGTTGGTTTGCTATACATCGCCGTCAGCACTTGGCTCAGTGTCATGGCGATAGGACGTAATTGCCATGGCATGTTGACACCAAACATTGGCGCGCTGAGCACCATAGCCGCAAATGGGTGTTGAGGGTATGTTTGTACATACCTGGTCGCAATGGCACCGCCCATCGAGTGGGCGACGAGAAAACGTTGTGCATAATGGCTTAAGTCAAAGTGCTCAATGACACGCTGCATGTCTAAAATGTAGTCATCAAATTCACCGACATGGCCGATTTGTGGATCGTCGATTAATCGATCAGAAAGCCCTTGTCCACGGTGATCAAAAGAATAAATATCATAACCTTGTTGGAAAAAATCATAAAATAGCTCCTGATATTTCCAGCAAGATTCAATTCGTCCGTTGACGACGAAGATCGCCTTTGAGTGTTGAGGCGAGGTAAGTTTGCACCAATAAAGTTTTGTTTTATCAGCAGATTTGATAAAACCTTCTTCTCTGGAGTGCCAGAAATCGGCAATCGTGGTATTGATCACTTGCTCAAAGAAAGACTCTTGAGTATAAGGTGGGGAGTTTGGACTCGTCTGATTCATAGATTATTCTTATTGGACAGATTCGAGGAATAGTTCATTTTTAGGCTAGATTAGTCTAGTTGAGAGGAATTGCAATGGATACTCATGTTTGGCTTGCCTATGTGGTGACCGCGATACTGTTTAGTTTGGCGCCGGGTTCAGGTACGGTCAATTCCATCAGCAATGGCCTTAGCTACGGTACACGTAAATCACTAGCCGCGATTGTGGGTTTACAATTGGGGTTGGCTTTTCACATCATGTTGGTGGGAGCCGGAATTGGTGCCTTAGTGGCACAATCAGCCATGGCATTTAGTGTGATTAAGTGGGTTGGTGCTACGTATCTGGTGTGGTTAGGTGTTCAAAAATGGCGCGATCGTTCAAGTATGATGGCCAATGCAACGGCTCAAATGCAAACGAGTTGGTCTTTATTGCGTCGAGCGGTGTTGATCAACCTGACAAATCCTAAATCCATCGTCTTTCTGGTGGCGCTTTTTCCACAATTTATTGACCCAACCCAAGATCAGTTCATTCAATTGTTGGTGTTAGGCGTGACCACGGTAACCATTGATTCGATTGTGATGCTTGGTTACACCTCCTTAGCCGCACGAATGGGGCGCTTTATTCGTTCAGAGAGTGTCATGAGTAAGATTAACCGAGTATTTGGCTCGATGTTTATTGGTTGTGGAGCGCTACTGGCAGTGGCGAAGTCCTAGATGGCTATGTCTCAATTATTAGTTGTTAATCACTAATGCATTATTCTTATGTCGCACGACAACCGATCTTAAATGCCAAGCAGCATACGCTTGGCTATGAATTGCTCTTTCGTGATGGGGAAAAAAACGCGTTTCCAGCGCACATTGAGTCGAATCGAGCCACGTATCGCTTGATCGTCGAAAACTTTCTTGCGGTGGGGATCAATCCCAATATTCCCAAATCACGTTGTTTTATTAATTTTCCCTACAAGAGTTTAATTCGCCGTCTGCCTTTAACGTTGCCGCGAGAACAAATTGTGGTGGAAGTGCTCGAAACCTGTGAGCCGACGGATGAACTGCTTGAGGCGATTAAAGAGTTGTATCGGCGTGGCTATCTGGTGGCGCTGGATGACTTTGTGTATGCGCCAGAATGGGAACGCTTTCTGAGTTATGTGCACATCGTCAAGCTCGATATTATGGCGCTGGGCTTAGATCACGCTTGCGAGTTTGTACGTCAGCGTTTAGCGGAAGGCAGTAAGCGTCGTTATTTAGCGGAACGAGTTGAAACGGATCACCAGTTCACCGTGACACGTAATGCCGGTTTTAGCTTTTTCCAAGGTTATTTCTTTAGTAAACCAGAAATGATCAAGCAGCGTTATGTTGGACCAGAGCAGATTATCGCCTTAGAGCTGTTTCGAGAAGTTTGTAAGCCAAATGCTGATTTTGAACGGATTGAATACATTGTCGCGCAAGATGTAGCGCTCTCATACAAGTTGCTCAGATTCGTCAACACTATGTCTGATCGCTTATCCGTGCCAATTTCCTCTTTTCGTCAAGCTTTGGTCTATCTTGGTCAAGATAAACTCAAAACCTTTGTATCACTAGCCGTTGCTTCATTTGTCTCAGCTAAAAAGCCGAAAGAGTTGTATAACCTCTCTTTGCAACGTGCTCAATTTTGCCAATTAATGTCTGGGCATCCTTCATTTCGTCAACATCGCGAGCAAGCTTTTTTAATTGGTCTTTTTTCTGTGTTAGATGCCTTACTGGATATTTCAATTGAAGAGCTGGTTGCGCAGTTACCCTTGTGTGACGTGGTCAAACTAGCACTGCAAAAGCGTGAAGGACCCATTGGCGAGCTGTTGGCACTTGAGGAGTGTTTTGAGCAAGCGGACTGGCAAGGAGTGGAAAGCCATTGTGATCTGCTAGGGCTTGAATTAAATCAAGTCAGTGATGAGCTTTCGGCGGCGCAGCGCTGGAGTCAAGATATTCATCGTTTGCTGTAATAAATTTCGTGCGAATATAAAAACCGCCGTCATGAGCGACGGCGGTTTGCCCAAACTTAGGGTTTATTGCAGCCAAGCATTCAGCATCCATACCAGTTTCTCTTGTTCGCGGATGTAGTCACTCATCAGTGCTGAAGTGCCTTCATCTCCCGCCAGCGTCGCAATTTCAAGAATTTCTCGTTGCTGGTGGATCAATACACTGAATCCCTTAACCAATCCTTGCATGGTTTCTTGACCATTAGTTGCGTTAGTGTGTTCTGACACTTGTGCTGTTGCTAAATAGGCGCTGAAGCTATGCAACGGTTGATAACCTAAAGTCAAAACTCGTTCCGCTAACTCATCAATTTTGACCTGTATGTCAGTGTAAATCTCTTCAAATTTTGCGTGCAGTTCAAAGAACTCTTTTCCTTTGATATTCCAATGATAACCACGAGTATTCATATAAAACACTTGGTAGTTAGCCAATAATTGGTTTAACGCTTGTGCAAGTTGTTGGCTTTGGTTGGTATCTAAACCGATCAAATTTGTTGTCATGTGTTCACCTCGTTGTCATGGATAAGTGATTTCTCTTGTTAAGCATTAGATTGCACCTTGAAGTGAACAAAATAAATTCGTTTTGATTGATTTATTCGATAGGTATTAGCTATTAATTATAATGGCGTTAGTGATCCTTTACCGATAACTGACTTGCGGATTACATAGCCAACTATTTCAACTTTATAGTAGAAACCTTAAAACACTGTGGATAGGCACTATGACCAAACGAGTTATTTTTTTTGATTTATTGCGCTGTTTGGCTGCTGTAGCGGTGATCGGTATTCATGTGTTGGCCCCCTATCGGCAGCAACTCGGCGATATTCCTTTTGAGCAGTGGGTGGTTGCGGTTGGCATCAATAGTGTAAGCCGTTGGGCTGTGCCAGTCTTTATATTGATCACTGGAGCCTTAATGCTCAGTGATCGTCGCCCTTTTGATGCGCGTTATTATGTTCAGCGACGTCTTGGCAAAGTTTTGCTGCCATTTATCGTTTGGTCGCTCTTCTATGCTTATTTGTCCGGCTGGAGTGCGAGTGGATTTGATGGGCAAGTTGCAAAGGCGGTGCTGAGTAACAGTACGCACCACGCAACGTATTACCATTTAGGTTTTTTCTATTACTTTATCCCACTCTATTTTGTGATCCCTTTTCTACAACTGCTGGTCCGAAGAGTTGATGATAAAGCGCTGTACGCATTAGTTGCCATGTGGCTGCTGACGACCACCTTATTTTTATGCGGTATTGATGGCCCTTGGAGTAATGAGCTATGGCTGTTTACTGGTTATTTACCGCTGGGTTACTTGCTCTATCAGAAGGTGCCACTCAAGCGGGTAACGCTATGTATGGCGATTCTGCTTGGCTGTCTGGCACTATTGACGACGGTATGGATGGTAGTCAGCCACAGTGTCGCAGCGGGTGAGTATACGATTGGTCGCTGGCTCTCTTATAAAACACTGAACGTTGTGTTAGCCGCCAGCATGATATTTATAGTGTGTCGATATTTTGCTGAGAGATTGCCCGCTCGTGCTAAGCAAGTCGTAAGTGTGATAAGCCAGCACAGCTTAGGCATCTATTTATTACATCCCATCTTTCTATGGCCTGTAAAAGAGTATGGGTGGGATCAAGGGAATCCCGCATGGGTGATCCCGTTATGGATTCTCGTAAGCGGCGCAGGATCACTGGCGGTGAGTATATGGGTTGCTCGCTCTGCAAAAACACGTTGGTTATTACCTTAACGTTTGAGTGCAAAGTGTAGAAACTTGTGTCCGCAATAAGTCAGCATTCCTTGGTCGCCTGGGTTAAGTGCATGGTAATAATGCACGCCGACTTGAAATTCCCGCTTTGGGCCAAGTTTGCCTTTTTGGACGTAAATCCAGAACTCCTGATCCTCTTCCCCAGGGCGAGCATGAGGGATGACGATGGCTTGCTTGTCGATAATCGTGACATTAGCAGTGCGTTCGGGGGCGTTTTCGCCTTGCACATGGCGACGATAGAAATAGCTAAATACCCAAATAGCAGAGATAACTAACAAAGCGACAACGATAAGTAATGAAAGCGGCATGGTGAACTCCTTAGCGATGAAGGCGACATTTTAGCGTGCAACATATGGCAAAGGGGTGTTGCTTGCTACTAAAGCGTGAGTTTGATTGGTTTGACGGTTTTTTTTCCGGCGGATATCACATTTCCTCGGCAGGTTAGCGAGCAAAAATGCTCAACTATCTCGTGGGGAAGTATGATAAAAATAGATGGAGCGCCACCAGAGTTGGCACAGGAGGGCGATAATGTCAGATATTGAGAAAGTGGTTTTGCGAACGCGTCGATTGGAAAGCTTGTTGAGAGAGCAATATCACGCTGAGGGGAAGGGGTTACATCAATTGGTGACCAGCTGTGAAGAGCGTTTACCACATGATGTGGTGGGCAAGCTGAGGTTCATTGCCACTATTCGTAACAAAGTTGTGCATGAAGATAACTATCAGTTAGAAGATCGCAAAGCATTTCTTCGTGTGTGTGATGAATGTGAGAAAGAGCTGACTCCGCGCAGCGGTCGTTTTATTTGGCGCGTAGCCATTTCATTAATGACCTTAATCACGTTAGCGGCGCTTCTTTTTTACTATCTTCATTGGGAAGCCCTATCGAAACACGTCACAATGCCATAAATGGTATTAGGTTGTTTTACTCAATCGTTAGATAAAAAAAGAGGACACGAAAGTGTCCTCTTTTTTATTGGGAATTAGATACTTAGTACATCATTGGCAGTGTCATTAGGCCTACGATAACCGCGATCATTACAAGTCCCTGTTTTTGAGATGAAGAAATCATAACACTGCTCCTTTATTCTGTGGTTTCATTCTATGAATATGAGAATAGCACTACTTTGTTTGGTTGATCAACCTCAATTTGATGAAGCATCCAAAATAACACCTTAATATCATCATATTCAGGGAATATTGGCAATGTTTAGTGCTTGTTTTGGTGTGTTTATATAATGTTCTTCTTGGTTCTGTTTTAATCTGTATTTATTTAATTCGTTGAATTTGTTTAATTTTATTAGGTTAATGTGATGTTGCTTGTATGGTTTTTTTTGGTTTTACTATCTTAGGTGGCCTATCATTGTCAGAGTTTGGTGAATTCTCATTTTTCGAGAAAAATTAATTTAATAATGAGATGTTCTCGCAAATAAAATTGGTTAAACCAGTTTTTTTGCTAGTTAGTAAGTCAGTTGTTGCTGTTTTTTTATTAGAGGATTTGAGTTCTAGTTTTTCTTTTTGTTTTTTACCTAAATCATTGTTTTTATTTTTATTTTTATTTTAATAATTTCTGTTTTAGTGTCGTTTTTTGTTGGTTTTCCTTTGTTTGTGTATTGTAAATGAGTGGAATGTCTCTGGGTAGCATTGTGGTGATTGAAAGTGAGGGTTGGTGAGTAAAGAGTGAGCTTTGATTGTTTTCGCCACTCTTTGTTGTTGAATAAAGCCAACGTTCTGATTCGCTAGCAAGATCCAATTTTTGCGTTCATCTGCTGGACTTCAATGATGACATGCCTACACTGACCGCAGATTTTTAAAGGGGAAATGAGATGTGGAGTTGGCTCTCCGTTGCTTTGTCTGGATTCATTAGTATTTCGGCTGTTGAAAGTAACAAAATCAAGCAAGCGGTAATGTTTAAAACACTCAGTATGCTGTTATTGGTGGCGATAGTTCTAAACCATACCACGCAGCTCACTTCTCCTATCTTATGGGTCACGCTCGGTCTGCTTATTTCCGCAATCGCGGACACATTGCATCTGTTGCAACGCTACTCAAAACTCTGTTTTGCTAGCTTTCTTGTCGCACAGTTGATGTACAGTAAAGCCTTCTGGGCGCAACTTTCTGACACTATGGTGTGGTGGCTACCTGCCCTTTTGATTGCGACCAGTATTGTGGCTTTTTTCCTATTGCTACCGCAAATCGACACCTTGATCTTTCCCGTAACCATTATGGGTATGATGTTAGTTCAGTTGGCGTGGGCGGCGGGAGAGTTGTGGCTGCAGACGCAAACAGTGCCTGCCTTTGCCGGGTTTGTTGGCTGTCTGGTGCTGATGCTCTCGGCCAGTTTGTTAGCCATTCACGATTACCGCAGGCCATTGCCTTGTGGGCGCTATCTTATTTCTGGCAGCTATTTATTAGCGCAAGCGTTAATCTCTGCCTCGGTGGCCTTGTAAACATTATCGATTCATCTATATCGTTACTTTCAGGAGCATCGAAATCTCATGACTGGGCTGATATACTGCTGCCACTTTAAATCGATGTGAGTAGTGAGAGATGGATATTTTATCGGCGGCGACCATGCTTTTTTTGATCATGGACCCGCTTGGCAACCTGCCGGTCATGCTCTCCATCTTAAAACACCTTGATCCCAAACGTCGCCGTGTTGTGCTCGTGCGCGAACTTTGTTTTGCGTTGATCATTTTGATGTTGTTCCTGTTTGCTGGCAAAAACATCATGGGTTTTTTGCACGTGCAACCGGAAACTCTCAGCATTTCTGGCGGTATCATTCTCTTTATCATCTCGATTAAAATGATTTTCCCTAGTGCAGGTAGCATTACTGGATTAGCGGCGGGGGAAGAGCCCTTCATCGTACCGATGGCAATTCCGATGATCGCGGGTCCTTCAGTGATTGCGGCCTTACTGCTTCTTTCGACTCAGCACCCTGACAAACTCCTTGAGCTGTCAGCCTCTGTACTGCTCGCGTGGGGCGCTACTTTCATCATTTTGATGTTCTACGGTTTCTTCCACAAAGTGCTGGGTGAACGTGGTTTAAAAGCGGTCGAGCGTTTGATGGGATTATTGCTAGTGATGATCTCAACGCAAATGTTCTTAAATGGCGTAAAAAGCTATATGGGGCTGTGATTCGGGGATAAAAAAGCCGCCTATCGTGTGAACTTGAAGCGGCTTTTCCTATGTTGCTTTCTTTATGCCGTTAACTTACGTCATGTGTTTGCGGCGGATATCGAGCAGCGCGAAGACTCCAAATACCAGAATCGACCATTTTTCCCAACGGCTCATGCTGATCTTGTCACCAAACGCACCGATAAAAATCAGCATTTGTAGTCCGTGCATAATGAACAAAAATGCCGTCATAATATAAAGTGCAATCGCCGCTTTACCGGGGAACGGCATGAAGATATTCAGTAATAGAATCAACCAAACAAAAGCAATCGCCGCTTTTGCAAGTACCAGTAACACTCTCATTCCGAGCTCCTCTCAAATAGTCGATAACTGACTTGGCCTGCGTTTTTCTCACGGTGTAGATGCCAATTAGCAGGGATGCCTTCTAGCGCCAATTCTTTTTCCGTCTCAATATAAATTAGCGCTTCATCGGCAAGCCAGCCATTTTGTTCTAAAAGCGAGACGGCTTCGCTTAATAAGCCTTGGCGAAACGGCGGATCGATGAACACCACGTGGTGAGGCGTCCCTTGCTGCTTGAGAAAGGCCAGCGCATCACTATTTATCGCTCGTAAGTTGGTCGCGTTGAGCGCACCAATATTATGTTCAAGCTGTTTGAATGCCGTCGGGTTGAGTTCAATCAGCGTCACGGATTCTGCTTGCCTTGAGGCGGCTTCAAACCCAAGGCTGCCAGAGCCTGCAAATAAATCTAAGCAGTGTGCACCAGGGATCTCCTGTGCTAACCAGTTAAAAAGAGTTTCTTTGACGCGATCCGTCGTGGGACGCAGACCTTGGGCATCATGAACAGGCAGTTTACGACCTCTCCATAAGCCACTAATAATGCGAACAAAGCCCGTTGAAGGCTTATTTTGTGATGAGTTTTGTTGGCGACGTCTTACCATAGATTTTTTGACCGCTAATAAAGTGATACTATACCCAATCTGCCAACCCGAAACGGGTTTGGTATAGCCATTGAATTTCAATAATGACAAAGTTTACCAATCTAATTGGAAAGTTTTCACTGCTTTGTCATTTTTCTTTTTCTTACGAGGGATAATCCTTCAAGAAAAGGGTCGTAGTTAGTTAGTTAGGTAGATCTAGGATATCCCCAGATGACGGAAAAAAAGAAACGTGGATTACTCTCTTGGCTCGGTTTTGGTGACGAAGAATCAAGTAAATCAACCAGCGAAACAGAACAAGTGCTTGAGCCATCTACGCTTGTAGAACCAGTTGATTCTGAGCAAGAACAAGAAACGACGGCAGTTGCTCAACCCATCGAAGAGCCACACACTGCGCTAGCAGAAGCAGAAGCAGAAGCAGAAGCAGAAGCAGAAGCAGAAGCAGAAGCAGAAGCAGAAGCAGAAGCACGAATTCAAGAGCAAGAAAAACCCAGCGAGAGTTTTTTCGCACGCTTAAAACGCAGCCTTAGCCGAACCAAAGCCAATATTGGTGCGGGTTTCTTTGGTCTGTTTAAAGGCAAGAAAATTGATGATGAGCTGTTTGAAGAGCTGGAAGAGCAACTGCTGATTGCCGATGTTGGGATGGAAACCACACTCAAAATCATCAGTAATCTGACAGAAAAAGCCTCTCGCCACGCGTTGAAAGATGGAGAGGCACTCTACGGTTTATTGAAAGACGAAATGGCTGACATTTTGGCTAAAGTAGAGCAACCGTTAGTGATCGATAGCCAAAAAACGCCCTACGTTATTTTAATGGTCGGCGTCAACGGTGTAGGCAAAACGACCACGATAGGTAAGTTGGCCAAACAGTTTCAAGCTCAAGGTAAAAAAGTGATCTTAGCGGCGGGCGATACTTTTCGTGCTGCGGCTGTTGAGCAGTTGCAAGTGTGGGGCGAGCGTAACAACGTACCAGTAATTGCACAGCACACTGGCGCAGACAGCGCATCAGTGATTTATGATGCGATTGAGGCCGCCAAAGCACGTGGCGTGGATGTGGTGATCGCCGATACCGCTGGTCGCTTGCAAAACAAGAGCAACCTCATGGAAGAGTTGCGTAAAATTGTGCGCGTCATGAAAAAAATTGATCCATCAGCGCCGCATGAAGTGATGCTGACGTTAGATGCCGCTACTGGGCAAAACGCCATCAGCCAAGCCAAACTCTTTAGTGAAGTGGCCCCGGTGACTGGGATCACCTTAACCAAGCTGGATGGCACGGCGAAAGGCGGCGTTATTTTTGCGCTGGCCGATCAGTTTGAAATTCCGATCCGCTTTATTGGGGTTGGTGAAGGGATTGACGATTTACGTCCGTTTGAAACGCAGCAATTTATTGAAGCTCTGTTTAGCCGCGAAGAGTAAGTGTGCGTGGGTGCTCAATGAGCACCTCATCATCCAATGGAGACTGGTGAGAGGAATAGCGAGTGATTAAGTTTCAACAAGTCAGCAAAGCGTATCGCGGAGGCCGTCAGGCGCTGCAAAAGGTCGACTTTCACCTACGCCGAGGAGAAATGGCGTTTTTGGGTGGGCACTCCGGAGCCGGTAAAAGTACCTTGTTGAAGTTAATCTGTGCGATTGAGCGTCCAACCGATGGGCGTATCAGCTTTAACGGTCACGATATTACGCGTATTCCCAATCAAGATATTCCCTTTTTACGCCGCAACATCGGCATCGTGTTTCAAGATCATCGCTTACTGATGGACAGAACGGTTTACGACAATGTGGCATTGCCAATGCGCATTGAATCGATTTCAGAAAATGAAATTAAGCGTCGCGTCTCAGCCGCGCTGGATAAAACTGATCTATTAGACAAAGCACGCTGTTTACCGAGCCAACTTTCTGGGGGTGAGCAGCAACGAGTGGGTATCGCAAGAGCAGTCGTGAACCGACCTACCTTACTGCTGGCCGATGAGCCTACGGGTAACTTAGACCCAGAGCTTTCTAACCGTGTGCTTAAACTGTTTGAAGAGTTTAACCGTGCCGGAGTCTCTATTTTGCTTGCGACGCACGACATCAGCTTAGTCAACACGCGTCCTCAATATCGTCATTTAGAACTTAACCAAGGTTTTTTAAGCGAGGTAGAAGACTATGGCCGTTAAGTCGTCGAATAAAAGGAACGCGAAAGCACGTGAACCGAAACGGGCCAAAACCGATAGTTTTTTAGCCATCCACTTTAAGCAGGCCAAGGCCTCATTTTCAAGTTTATGGTCACGCCCACTCGGCAATATTTTAACGCTCGCCGTTATTTCGATGGCGCTTGCGATGCCAGCCTGTATGTACCTGCTGAGCAAAAATATCGCGTCTGTAGCCAATAATGTCACCAGCCCTGCTCAAATCAGTGTCTATCTACATGAGCGCACACCTGAAGCACGAATTATGGTGTTGAAAGATGAGTTAGAAAGTTTGGCCGATGTCGCCAGCGTGGAGTACATCTCACCGCAGCAAGGATTGGATGACCTGAGTCAATACGCCGGGTTTGAACAAGCCATTAGTTTATTGGATGATTACGCTTTACCTGGCGTGCTTATTGTTACCCCGCAGGTTGAGCAGCAAGAGCAAATCAAAGCGCTGGCGAAAAAAATACAAGCAGAACAAGACGTCACGGATGTACGCTTGGATGAAGATTGGCTTGCTAGGTTAAACGCCATTCGAACTTTAGCGGCGATCATTGTCGCGAGTTTATCGGTATTGATGTTGGGCGCTGTATTTCTCATTGTGGGCAACACCTTGCGCTTTAACGTACAAGCCAATAAAGAAGAGATCCAAACCATGAAATTGATCGGTGCCACCGATCGCTACATTTTGCGTCCTTATCTCTATGCTGGTATGTGGTTTGGTTTATTGGGCGCATTCGCCGCTTGGCTGTTAACCGCTTTTGTGACTATTTTATTGAACGGTGCCGTTGAAGATCTTGCCCTACTGTATGACAGCCGTTTTCGTCTTATTGGCCTAAGTTGGGATGAATCCTTACTGCTGTTGATGCTCGGTACTTTCTTAGGATGCGTAGCGGCAAAAGTATCTGCGCAGCGTCATTTAAAAGAAATTGAACCAGTTTAGTTGAATATTGTCATATGTAGGCAATAACTGTTGGCTAGCTTTAGCCACAGCACTTGTATAGGCGACTTGTTTATGCATAATAGTTTCCCCTTGCTTGAATCTTGTTCATTTTAGGTTCAAGATTGTCGGGTTAAAAACATCCATTACTCCAGATCAGAAATTGATGAGGAATTGAATGACAAACCAAACGTATCAAATGGCTCTCGTTTCACAAGACAGCTTAGACAGCTACATTCGTTCAGTGAACAGCTACCCAATGCTGAGCGCGGAAGAAGAGCGGTCACTCGCAGAGCGATTACATTACAAAGGTGAAATTGAAGCGGCGAAAGGGTTGATCTTATCGCACCTTCGATTCGTTGTTCACGTTGCTCGTGGCTATTCTGGTTATGGCCTGCCCATGGCGGATTTAGTTCAGGAAGGCAATATTGGCTTAATGAAAGCGGTGAAGCGTTTCAACCCAGAAGTTGGGGTGAGACTGGTTTCCTTTGCTGTGCACTGGATCAAAGCTGAAATTCACGAATACGTGTTACGCAACTGGCGCATTGTAAAAATAGCGACCACGAAAGCGCAACGTAAGCTATTCTTCAACCTACGCAAATCGAAAAAGCGTTTAGGCTGGTTTAATAGCGGTGAAGTGGAAGCGGTTGCCCGTGAGTTGGGCGTTGACCCGGCTGAAGTGCGAGAAATGGAATCACGCTTAGCCGCGCAAGATGCCACCTTTGAAATGTCGGCGGAAGACGATGATTCGAGCTCTTCTTACACGGCACCTGTGCTTTATCTCGAAGATAAGCATTCGGATCTTGCGGATAACATTGAAGCGGCGAATTGGGAGCATCACACCAACAATCGTTTAAGCTTGGCGTTGGCTAGCTTAGATGAACGCAGTAAACATATTGTGCGCTCTCGTTGGTTGGATGATCAAAAAGCTACGCTACAAGAGTTAGCGGAAGAGTATGGTGTCTCAGCTGAGCGTATTCGTCAGCTAGAAAAAAATGCAATGAAGAAGCTAAAGGATGCTGTCGGCGAGTTCTAATCACTGACTCATTGTGAAGCGCATTAAAAACCGAGATCTTGCGATCTCGGTTTTTTTATTTTTGATCACTTAAAGTGATCAAATTTTCAGCGCGCTGATTGTGGATAACTCTGTGACAAAATTATTCGTGAGCTGTCATCAAGTCGGTTAAATCAAGGCTTGAACACCGTTTTATATTTGGGGATATGTATTGTGTTACACACAGAAAAGTAAGGATCATCACTACATGTTGTGGATCTATTTCTCATTTACTACTTTATCAACGCAATCCACAAGATTATCCACAAACGGCGAAAAAGTGATCAGTGGTGGATAACCTTATAAAGACCGTGTACTTGATTGCCTTGGGATAGGTTACAATCAAATGCTAAAAATAAAACCAATCAGAGGAAGCGATGGATCAGTTTCAACATATCAATGCTCAAGCAGCACAAGCTTTAATGGAACAACATGATGCGCAATTAGTGGATATTCGTGATGCGCAATCTTTTGCGGTTGCACATGCAAATGGCGCATTCCACTTAACCAACGACAGCATGGTTTCATTTATGGAAAAAAGCGAATTTGACCAACCCATTTTAGTGATGTGTTATCACGGTATTAGCAGCCAAGGTGCGGCACAGTATCTGATTAACCAAGGTTTTGAACAGGTGTATAGTGTGGATGGTGGATTCGAAGCTTGGCATCGTGCAGGCTTGCCCGTAACCAGCAATTAGGATGACTTATGTTAAGACTGATCACGCTCAATAACCCAAGAATGGCGCAAGCCTTTATTGATTACATGGCCTCTCGTGAAATTGAGATTCAAATGATGCCGGAAGGGAGTGGTCAATTTGCGTTATGGTTACTTGATGAGCAACATCAGATTGAAGCCGAAGCGGAACTCAACCATTTTCTGCACAATCCAAATGATAGAAAGTATCAAGCCGCTTCATGGGATGTGGCTGAAAGCCGCAAAAGTCACTTTCAATATCGTTCACCGAGCATGTTGGCGATGCTCAAAGCCAAAGCAGGGCCTTTAACACTGGGCGTGATGATGGTATGCGCCATTATCTTTGCATTGCAGCAGTTTGGGCTAGCCAATCAAGTATTTTCCGCATTACATTTTCCTGCTTTGGCTGGGCAGCAATGGCAGATTTGGCGCTGGTTTAGTCATGCTTTACTTCATTTCTCTGTGCTGCACATCGTCTTTAACTTGTTATGGTGGTGGCAGTTGGGGGGCGATGTTGAAAAACGGCTTGGCTCATTCAAACTTGGACAGCTATTTTTAGTGTCAGCACTGTTGTCCGGTGCGGCTCAGTACTGGGTTGAAGGAGCCAATTTTGGTGGTTTATCGGGTGTGGTCTATGCGTTGGTCGGTTATCTATGGATGCTTGGTTGGAAAGCCCCTCATCTTGGCTTGCAAATGCCCAAACCGGTGATCGGTTTTATGCTGGTGTGGTTGGTGCTCGGGTTTGTACAACCCTTTATGGCGATTGCCAACAGCGCGCATTTAGCGGGTCTATTTGCAGGAATCGCCTTTGGATTAAATGACGCCAGCCGTCATCGAACTCGTTAAGCAAAACATCAATAGAGCGGCAATCGCTGCTCTATTGATAGATGTATTTAGTAAACAGTAGGTCAGCAATAATGGTTCGGCCTATTTCAGGCAGTAACACCGCGTTGAGCTCTGTGACCAACGTTTTTCTTAAATCTTCCCGACCTGCGAGTGATTTTATCGTCTCTTCGGTCTGTTTACCGAGTAGCTCGACGATGGCATCACGAATCAGTGGTTGATGCCGTTCAACGGCGGGTAAATCGGCGTCGCTGGATACCATCACGTCGATACGAACTTGGATGTAACCTAACTTATTTCCTTTGGTGAAAAAGTTGGTGGTGAGATCCGGCTCTAAGGTAAAGTACGCTAGCCTAGGCGCTTTTTCATCTTGTGCATAACTTGGTAACGCACAAAACAAGCTTAGGGCGATAATTATTTGGGCTACATAACGTTTAAGCATATTTCTATCTTTTCTTTAGTTGGTTCACGATACTCGAATCGCTTGAGTCTTGTTACAATAGAGCATCGGATTGTAATCAAAATGCTTATCTCGTTGTTTGGAATATACCGCAGTTGTCGCTTCCCGTTTTTACAAGCGGGTTTTTAACCTCCAACCGAGGGATTCTGTGAGTGAGCGCTTTTTATGGTTGTGTTAACCAAAAATGGACCTTTATTGTATGTTGATAAAGCCACTAATTGAATACTAGTATGAATCAATCAATTTCGCTCTATCTGTCTGCTTTGCGAGAAGTAATTTGGCAACAACCTGACGTTTTTTCTTTTCCTGATCAGGTTTCTCAGTCTTGGCTTTTAGAGCAAGGATCATTATCTCGCGTGTTAGAGGCGCAGTGTCAGCAACTGAGCGTTGAACTACTGCACAATAAGCTCGTTGAGGCAGAAAAATTACAGGGCGATGAGATGGCTCTGTTATCTGATGAAGCCTGTTTGTTACGTCAGGTTGTGCTGCGTGGTGATCAACAGCCATGGGTTTTAGGCCGTACTTTAATTCCTCAATCTTCGATGCTGGGTCAGCAATATGACTTAGCGCGCCAAGGTGATATTCCGCTTGGGTTAACGGTTTTTCGTGCTGAGCACGTTAAGCGTGACGCACTACAAGTGGGCTGGGCAATGATGGAAGAGGGGCCGTTGCTTGCACGCCGTTCACGATTATGGATGAATAATAAACCGATGTTAGTTGCGGAGCTGTTTTTACCCTTTTCACCGATTTACTCTAAGGAGAGAGTGTCATGACTTTGGTTAAGGCGCGTGCTTATTGGCAACTGATGCGCATGGATCGGCCAATTGGTTCTTTGCTATTGTTGTGGCCAACCTTATGGGCATTGATTTTAGCCGCGCAAGGTTTCCCCGATCCTAAAGTATTATTGGTATTCGTGTTGGGGGTGTTGTTGATGCGCTCAGCGGGTTGCGTGATCAACGATTTTGCTGATCGCAGAGTCGATGGACATGTTAAACGAACCAAACAGCGGCCTTTGCCTGCCGGGCGTGTGACAACCAAAGAGGCGATTGCACTGTTTTTAACGCTAGGTATCACTTCTTTCCTGCTGGTTTTGACCATGAATTCACTCACGGTTCAGCTCTCCTTTGTCGGTATCGCATTAGCGTTTGTTTATCCGTTCATGAAACGTTATACACACCTTCCGCAGTTGGTATTAGGGCTGGCCTTTAGTTGGTCTATTCCGATGGCATGGGCGGCGCAAGCCAACGAATTGCCAGCGGTGATGTGGGGGCTATTTTTGATCAATGCGTTGTGGACTGTGGCGTATGATACGCAGTATGCGATGGTTGATCGTGATGACGATATTAATATCGGAGTCAAATCGACCGCTATTTTATTTGGTCGTTTTGATAAAATCATCATCGGCATTTTACAGTTATTGGTACTGGCGTTGATGATCGCACTTGGTGGTTATTATCAGTTAGGGGCGAGTTTTTATTGGTCAGTATTGGCTGCAGCGGCTCTGTTTGTTTATCAGCAGCGTTTAATTCGTCATCGTGATCGTGATTTATGCTTCCACGCTTTTCTCAATAACAATCACGTTGGCATGGTGTTAACGTTGGGCCTGCTTTTTGCGTTTTGGTAAGTAGTTCACTAGTTTTTGTAAGTACTTCACGAATAAAGTAAAGGCATCCATTGGGATGCCTTTACTGTTTCTTACGACCGATTAGTTCGCTTGGCAGAGACTTTCTTGAATGGTTAAGCGAATTTCAGGATAGAGCATCGAGTAAAGTAGGCGTGCTAGCTGAACGGTTGGTTCTAAATGGCAATTGCCATCAACATCCAAATAGCCCTGCTCTTTGAGCGTGACAAACATGGCGGAGAATACCCCTTTATCAAAAAACTCAGGGGCATTGATGCCATGCAAACGGCCAAGACGTTGTGCAATTTCTTGGCTTTTTTGCTCTAAATCAGATTTGCCCACTTCAGGGTTGGCAACCAGTAGATTGAGAGCAATCGCGTAGCGTTGTAGGGTTTCTGAAATGGTACGACCGAGCAGCATCAACACTTGTGTTTTGGCTTGATTAATAGCCACGACACCCTCTTCTAGCGTTACTAATTGTTGACGTTGCAGTTCGTTAACGTAAGCGTTGACTACATCTGCGAGTTCATCTTGCGCAAAGCTTAAAAACAGCTCCTGCTTTAAGAAGGGATAAATCAGTGCCACATTGGCGGTTATCTGCTCTAGTGATAGCGTTTGCTGGCGGATCAACATCTGCGCAATCAGCGAGGGAATGGCAAACAGATGAATGATGTTATTGCGATAGTAGGTCATCAAAATCGATTGATTGCGATCAAGGGAAATAATCTCACCCATGGTATCGGATTCAATTACAAACTTGTCGAGCGACTGTGCGTGGTTAACCAGTTCTTCCGCACTGGCTTTAGGCACAGTGCAGGTTGCTGAGTAGCGCACGTTATTTAGTAGCGATAAATAGCAGTCGATTTGCTTAACCAAATTGTCACGAGCCAGTGCGCTTTGGCGTGAAGCAAGTAACGCGGTGGCACACAAAGTTAAGGCATTGGCCGCCGCCGCATCGTTAATGTGCGTCATCATCTTGGTGGCCAGTTGGTTAACAATAGGGTTGATCCACTGCGGCTTGGTGCTACCCATAGGGTCAATATCTTGCGTCCATTCTGGCACTTGCTCGTTAAGGTATTGGTTCAACGGGATCGGTTCGCCGAAATTGACATAGCCTTGGCCAAAATTACGCAGCTTGCGAATCGTGCGCAGCACTAAACCCGCATTTTCTTTCTCTTTGCTTTTGCCGCGTAGCTCTTTGGCGTAAGTGCTTACTTCCATCACGTGTTCATAACCGATATAAACCGGCACGAGGGTCACCGGGCGGTTAAGGCCGCGCAACATGGCTTGGATGGTCATCGCCAGCATGCCTGTTTTCGCTGGCAGTAAACGGCCAGTGCGTGAACGGCCACCTTCGCTAAAATATTCAACTGAATAGCCTTTGGCAAATAGCTCGGCCAGATATTCGCGGAAAATGGTCGAATAGAGCTTATTGCCTTTAAAGCTGCGACGAATGAAGAATGCGCCGCCACGGCGGAAAATCGGACCTGCTGGGAAAAAGTTCAAGTTGATTCCGGCAGCAATATGCGGTGGCACCATACCTTCGCGATACAGCACATAAGAAAGTAAGAGATAATCCATATGGCTGCGGTGGCAAGGGACATAGACAATCTCGTGTCCATCTTGCGCAAGGCGACGCACGGTGGCGGCATTATTTATATTAAGCCCTTGGTAAATGCGGTTCCATAACCAGCCCAGTATGCGTTCTCCTTTCTTGATTAAGGAGTAAGAGAAATCAGCGGCAATCTCATCCATGATGTCATGCGCTTCTTTGCGCGCTTTTTCGAGGGAGATATTGTTGGCTTTCGCTTGATCTTCAATCGCTTTTTCAATCGCTTGTGATTTAATTAGGCGGTTAAACAGCGCTTGGCGATTGGGCAAATTTGGCCCAGAAGCTGCCAGCTTTTGGCGAGAGAAATGAATACGAGCCACTCGTGCCAATTTATGCGCGATAGATTCGTCGGTGCCGTGTGAATCAGCCATATAGCGCAGTGAAACCACTGGGCTAAAACGCACCATGCAATCGCGTCCAGCAAAAATTACCGCGAGTGCTTTTTGTGGGCCATTTAAGGCTTGGAGATAGGGTTTCTCTTGCCCCTCTTTACCTGGTTTACGTCCCCAAAGCACCGTCGCTGGGATCATTTGAACGTCCAATTCCGTATCAAATTTATGTAGCTCAAGCAGTTCAGAAAAAAGAGCGATAGAGTCACTAGGAACGTGCTGATCATTGCGCATCAAGGTTGGGCGCGCCGAGATGAAAACATAACGGGCAAAAATTTTGCCGTTTAGCTCAAGTGGTTGCAGCGGGTCAGGTAAACCCAGTTCTTTGGCGTGAGTTTGCAAGGTGAGCAAATCAACACTTGAGCGAAAAGGTAAGGCGTAAACAATCGGCTTGTGGATATCAATGCCGTGGTCTTCTATTGGATTAGAAGGGATCGCCGTGCCTTTGACCAACGCAGACAAAGGTAATTTTAGTAGTGAACGAGATAATGAGTGTCCAGAAGACATAAAGGTCGTCGCCTCAAGAATATTTCAATATGCTTAAGCGCATGTCCATTTCCCTGTGAGTTGATACTCAGAGAAATCGATATGCGCCGAAGCGGCTAGCTATTTTTGAGCCGCAAGGATACCAGAAACTGGTCAAACCTTTTAATCATTATTGTTTAGTAAAACAGCATCACTTGCGAGCACGCTCAGTGAATCGGTGAGGTATTTATCGGTCGATTGTGGCATTTTTTGTAAATAGCCAAAAAATAAGCGTCCGCTCTTCCATTTATTCGATTACTGGATATACTCACAGTTAACTGTATAAACAGACAGGTGAGATATGAAGCCGTTAACGCCCCGCCAGCAACAAGTATTTGATCTTATCCGCAGTAAGATCGACGAAACCGGAATGCCACCGACTCGCGCTGAAATCGCACGCGAGCTGGGTTTTCGTTCCGCCAATGCCGCAGAAGAGCATTTAAAAGCACTGGCTCGTAAACAAGCGATTGAAATTATTCCGGGTGCCTCTCGTGGGTTGCGTATCTTACTTGAAGCTGCCAATGAGCCAGAAGATCTTGGCCTGCCTTTAATTGGTCGAGTCGCGGCGGGAGAGCCTATTTTGGCGCAAGAGCATGTCGAAGCGCATTACCAAGTGGATCCCACTATGTTTCGCCCTCAAGCGGATTTCTTACTGCGTGTGCAAGGCGAAAGTATGAAAGATATTGGCATTATGGACGGTGACTTACTCGCAGTGCACAAAACACAAGATGTGCGTAATGGGCAAGTGGTGGTGGCGCGTGTTGAAGATGATGTGACGGTAAAACGTCTAGAACGCAAAGGCTCTACCGTGTTATTGCACGCAGAGAATGAAGCGTTCTCACCGATTGAAGTGGATCTTAAATCTCAGCAGCTCACCATTGAAGGTGTGGCCGTCGGCATTATTCGCAATACCGATTGGATGTGATTTATTATTGAGATCTATTCTCAATAACTTGTTATTCTAACTGATATTCATTATCATCTTCTTTGTTGTTACATCGAGTTGCGACATAAGGAAGATGGTAATGCCTACCGATAAACATTCACTAACCCCACGTCATCATATTCCAACCAATTTAGTTCAACCGCTGTGGTTTCGTAGCCGCGAAAGTTTGGTTGATAACGGGTTAGTGTATGATCCGATCGCTGCAAAGGCCTGCCAGAGCTGTCACTTAGCCCTCGAATGTTTAAGCGGTGATATCGATCAAAAACAATTGCTGCATGCCACCTTAACGCAATTGTGCGATCAACAAGTGCGCGCGTTTATTGAGCGTAACCCTGATGGATGGATCATTAATGTCGGTGCTGGGTTAGATACCCGTTTTTATCGGGTAGACAACGGGCGTTGCCATTGGATAGAACTCGATATCACCGAAAACCTGCTGTGGCGGCAGAAATTGTTTCATCGCAGTGAGCGTTATCAACATGTGTGTGGCAGTGTCGATGATCTTCAGTGGTTGGATGGATTGCCTATTGCGGAATCCTCAGCCGTTTTAATCGTTTGTGAGCATGCGTTATTAGATTGTACGGTGCAGCAACTCACCTATTTTATCCGCGCATTGGGTTTGCATTTTTCTAATGCGGCGGCTTGTTTAATGCTGGCTGGAGACAAAACTGCTTCCACTTTAGGTCAGAAAATGGGCTCAGGCCATTACGGACATGGTTTTGCTAATCCAACCGAAGCGGTACTCAATGTCTTGCCTTGGGCTTCGTCGGCGAAAGCTTTTTCACCGTTTGATCAACATTGTGGCCGTTGGAAATTATGGCAACGTTGGTTAAGTAAGGTGATGGTTTACAAGCTGCGCTTAACACCCGTTTTAGTTTATGTCCGTTGGTGAGTAACCGCTAGCCGTCCTCCTATCACTCCGCTACACTTTGCTCTCACCCATGAGAGGTCAACGTGTTGCAATCTATTTTACAAACGTTATCGAACCGTTCCGTACATCGACAAGTGTTGCTATTGGCGATACCTATGGTGCTGTCCAATATTACTGTACCGCTGTTAGGTTTAGTTGATGCGGCGGTGATCGGTCATCTGGAACACGCTTGGTATTTAGGTGGAGTGGCGCTTGGCGGTACGGTAGTCAGTGTCACTTTCTGGTTACTCGGCTTTTTAAGAATGTCGACCACAGGCCTTGCGGCGCAAGCATACGGTGAACAGTCGCCACAAAAACTGGCGTTAGTCTTGTTGCAAGGGCTCTTGATGGCACTGGTATTTGCGTTGTTGTTTTTGATTCTGCATCGATGGATTGGCGATGCGATTTTTTCAGCCAGCAGTGCCAGTGAGCAAGTAAAGCAATATGGGTTGCAGTATTTTGTGATTCGAGCGTGGAGCGCGCCCGCCGCATTGGCCAACTTTGTACTGCTCGGCTGGCTGTTAGCCACGCAAAATGCCAAAGCGCCAATGTGGATGGTAATCATCACTAACTTAACCAACATCGCGTTGGATATTCTGTTTGTGTTGGGTTTCGGCTGGAAAGTGGAAGGTGCTGCGCTGGCGTCGGTTATCGCTGATTATGCGGGCATGAGCTTTGGTTTACTGTGTGTTTGGCGCTATTGGTTGCGGCATCAACTCCCTTCGCCACTGCAGCTAGGTGTTTTAGTGACACAAGGTCTTAGCCGCTTTGTGAAATTGAATCGCGATATTTTCCTGCGTTCACTCTGTTTGCAGGCGGCGTTCAGCTTTATGACCTTTCAAGGGGCGGCCTTTGGCGATCAAACTGTGGCGGCTAACGCTGTCTTAATGAGTTTTTTGATGATGATCTCCTATGGCATGGATGGTTTCGCTTATGCGATGGAGGCCATGGTTGGCAAAGCGATTGGTGCAAAAAGTGAGGCGCAGCTCAAAAGTGCTCTGATCGGCAGTTTTTTCTGGAGTGCGCTAATCTGTTTAGCGTTAACGGTGATGTTTGCGGTGTGGGGATCGGCGTTGATCACGCTGATCACTGACATTAACGCAGTTCAGCAAGCGGCTAACCGTTATCTACCGTGGCTGGTGGCGATGCCGTTAACCGCGATGTGGTGTTTTTTATTGGATGGTATTTTTATTGGCGCGACCAAAGGTAAAGAGATGCGCAACAGCATGTTTGTCGCGATGTGCAGTTTTTTCAGCGTTTTCTATCTGGCTCAGTCTTTGGGTAATCACGCCCTGTGGATGGCGATGATTAGCTTTATGGCGATGCGCGGCATCAGTTTAGGTGTGGTCTTTATCTCACAATGGCGACGCGGTGTTTTTCTCACTTGATCACCGAATCTATCCCTAAGCACTTCACTCACTAGGTTACCAAAAAGAAAGCCGCACTCGTTAGCGGCTTTCATTCCATTAGCAGGCAGAATTAGGTCGATGATTAGAACAATCGATTCAGGCCATTTAACGCCGCCACGCGGTAGGCTTCGGCCATGGTTGGATAATTGAAGGTGGTATTGACGAAATATTCGAGGGTATTGGCTTCGCCTTTTTGCTCCATAATTGCCTGTCCGATATGGATGATTTCAGCCGCGCGTTCTCCAAACACATGAATACCTAAAATTTCTTTTGTCTCTCGGTGAAACAAAATTTTCAAGCTGCCGATATCTTTGCCAGAAATTTGTGCTCGTGCGAGGTGTTTAAACGAAGAGCGGCCAACTTCATACGGAATTTTGGCCGCGGTGAGTTCTTGCTCTGTTTTACCCACTGAACTGATTTCAGGAATGGTGTAAATCCCAGTTGGAATGTCATCAATTAAGTGCCCTTGCGCTTGACCATGAGCAATCGCTTGAGCGACAAATCGACCTTGATCATAGGCTGCGCTCGCAAGGCTTGGGTAGCCAATGACATCACCGACTGCGTAGATGTGCTCCACCGAGGTTTGATAGTTACGATTGACGGCCAGTTGGCCACGTGAGTCGGCATTCAGGCCCACCGCTTTGAGGTTCAATTTGTCAGTGTTGCCCGTGCGTCCATTGGCATACAAGATACAGTCGGCTTTCATTTTTTTGCCCGATTGCAAATGAACGATCACACCATCGTCAGTGCCTTCAATCTTTTCATGGGTTTCATCATTACGAATCACAATGCCGCTGTTCCAAAAATGGTACGAGAGTGCATCAGACGTTTCGTTATCCAGAAACGACAGCAAGCGGTCACGGGTATTGATGAGGTCGGTTTTGACGCCTAATCCGCGGAAAATAGAAGCGTATTCGCAACCAATGACGCCTGCGCCATAAATGATGATGTGGCGAGGATCGTGTTTAAGCGAGAGAATCGAATCGCTGTCGTAAACTCGTTCATGAGTAAAATCAACATCATCAGGTTGATAAGGGCGTGAGCCAGTCGCAATCACAAATTTGTCGGCGCTGTATTTTTCGATGCTGCCGTCAGCGTGCGTAACCGCCACGGTATTTTTGTGGGTAAACTTAGCGTTACCAAAAATCAGCGTACACTGATTGCGATCGTAAAAGCCTTGACGCAAGCGAGTCTGTTTATCAATCACAGATTTAGCATGGCCTAAAATATCAGAGAAGGTGAGATGAATGCTGGTGTTGTTTTTACAAAACAGAGGGTTACTGTTGAATTCGATGATGCGGCTGACCGCATGGCGTAACGCCTTGGAGGGAATGGTGCCCCAATGGGTACAACCTCCGCCAACACTACTCTCTTTTTCGATAATGGCGACATTAAACCCCGCTTTAGTCAAACCCATTGCGGCGCCTTCTCCGCCTGGGCCGCTACCAATTACGATGACATCGAAGTGGTTTTGGTTCGCCATACTCTATTCCTTGTTGTATTTGTTTAACATTGCTGTAGCGAGATTTTAACTGATCCATCAGTGCGGTAAACGATGTTGCCATCAGAGAGTGGAGAGGATCACGCTCGAGAGGTGAAAATGCCACTTTATGCTATTGCTTTGCCCATCTTACTGTGGCGAGTGATTGAAATTAGGTTAGGTGACTGTTTAATTGGTCACTTTGTCCAAAGAGGCGATGTTGTGGCTTAGACAACGTGCTCAATCACGTTATAGTATGGCTCAGATAGTAAAAGAGAAGCGACTGAATATGAAATCGATGGGAATTCGCGCATTACAAAAAGAAAAAACACGTCGTTCATTGATTGATGCAGCATTTAGCCAATTAAGTGCCGATCGGAGTTTTTCTAACTTAAGTTTACGAGAAGTGGCCCGCGAGGCGGGGATTGCGCCCACCTCATTCTATCGACATTTTAAAGATATGGATGAGTTGGGTTTAACCATGGTTGATGAAGGCGGTTTACTGCTGCGCCAATTGATGCGCCAAGCACGGCAGCGCATTGTCAAAGAGGGCAGTGTGATTCGTACGTCGGTTGAAACCTTCATGGAATTTATTGAAAGTAGTCCCAATGTGTTTCGCTTATTACTGCGAGAACGCTCAGGTACTTCTTGCGAGTTTCGTGCCGCGGTAGTGCGAGAAATACAGCACTTTTCCGCAGAGCTTACCGAGTATTTGATGACGACAGGCATGGGCCGTGACGAGGCATTAACTCAGGCTGAAGCTTCCGTTATTTTAGTGTTCAGCTCCGGTGCTGAAGCTTTAGATTTGGATCGACGTGAGCGAGATGAGCTTGCTGAACGTTTGATCATGCAGTTGCGAATGCTAGCCAAAGGGGCATTTTGGTATCGCAAAGAACGTGAACGTAATCGGCTCAAAGGGGGGATAGAGTAATGTCGAATGAAAACAACACAACCCATCGTGGTTCGGAAAGAAAAACACTTGTGCTAGCGCTCATCGCAGGTATGTGCGGCGATGCTTTGTTGTCTTGGGTAACCATTAGCCAAGTTCCGTTCTCCATTTTCCCATTGATTGCATTAGTGCTTTCTGTGCAGGCGTTGTATCAAGAATATTTGCGCCATCCGGTGGCGGAAGATCTTCCATTGGTAGCGCTTGCCTGTTTCTTTGTCGGTGCTTTTGGTCATTCGGCATTTATCAAAGCACAATATCCAGATTCTGGTTCTAACTTTTTCGCCATTCTCGTACTGCTGTTGTTACTACTCTGGGTTGGAAGAAAATTGGGTTTTCTTGGTCGCCATCACGCCGACTAAGTCGTCAATGGCTGGGTAGATATAGCGTGCGATGTGACCGTCATCCAAGCCTATCAAAGACATATCACAGGGATGTGGACGCCGTTTTCTTGTCGTAGCGTCATGCATCCCGCTGCCGCGTAATCGTTGTAAGTGGCGATAGCCATTATCGGTGCGTTTTTAAATACGATGCAAAATTGGCTTGAACGATATTCGGTAAACGTAATTATTGCCAGTTAGCTGGAATTCTTTGTGCACACTAGGGCTCCAAGAATCATCACCACCCACGCCCATGTGCTGATGGTCTAGGCGCACATAAATGGTTTTTTCTGCCATTAAATCACAGGTGTGTTTTGCTTTTGCCAGCGTCTGTTGAGCATATTGACTGACACTAAATTGGAAATCGCCAGATATCGCCAGTTCGTTCACTTGCAGCCATTGAGTACCACAACGTAATCCACTGTCTGTTGGGAAAATGTACGGAGTGTGCATCTCTTCTAGCGTTTGCGTGTGCAAGCCAAAACGTGCTCCAGATAGGCGGTCTGGGTAGTTCTCAAACGGACCTAAACCTTGCCAAGTGATTGGTGTACCCTGCTCATGCAATGGCAATTGCAGCTCCAAGCCGATACGTGGCATGGGTGGCAGATCATCGGCAAGTGTCACATCAACGGCCAACTGCATTTCTCCACTGTTTTTCAGCGTATGCGTCCAAGTGGTGATGGCTTGCACGGCACCGTTGAATTGGTAAGCGAAAGTTGATGTTACTTGCACGGCATGCGCCAACATGTCGCTATGGCAACTGACACATTCGCGTTTCCATTGGCCAATACCAGCCATATCCCAACGACATACCCAAGCGTTTGGATCTACGTTATCCACTTCACTCACACCAATATCGTTATCCAGTGGCGCACGGAAGAAGTTATCTTGCGGTGCCGCCAGCATTTGCGCTTTGCCATCGACTTGCCAATCAATCATCAAGCCTGTTTGACTATCCCAGCACCATTGATGTTTCTCATCTAGGCTGGTGACTACGATCATGCCTTTTTGCTGGCTTATCGCTGGGGCTGGTTGCGTTTCCAATTTAGGCATGGCGAGACCTGAGGTATTGCGTAGCGCAAATTGCTCAGAAGCGCTCACATGTCCCGCGGGTGCCCAAAGTGTTTCAGCCACTAAGGTGATGTCAGTATTCAAGTGGTATCGCGCTTCTGCTTTAGGTGTAAATTCAAAAGCAATCTCTACGGTTGCTTGGCTATCGGCTTTGATGTTTAGCACCACTGAGCCAGATTGAACCAATTTGCCATCTTCCAAAAGTGACCAGTTCAATTGCTCGTTGTCCGTTGCACGAAATAGGTTTTCGTTAGTTACTAATAGATGACAGAATCCTTTCACTTGTTCTTGCAGTGACACGCGAATCATACGCTGGCAGTATTTGGCTTCTTCCAATGTTGGATGCACAGTGCGATCTGGGAAGATCAACCCGTTAATGCAGAACTGGCGGTCATTGATTTTATCGCCAAAATCGCCACCGTAAGCCCAGAAGTGTTGGCCG
Source organism: Vibrio sp. V04_P4A5T148 (assembly GCF_963875605.1). NCBI lineage: Bacteria > Pseudomonadati > Pseudomonadota > Gammaproteobacteria > Vibrionales > Vibrionaceae > Vibrio > Vibrio sp. V04_P4A5T148. The sequence goes on along the minus strand of NZ_CAWNMS010000031.1, from coordinate 8,410 downwards.
TTCTCGTCCCATTGGCTCAAGCCTTGGTCTACCCAATCCCAGATAAAGCCGCCTTGAAGGCGAGGAAACTCGCGGAATGCATCCCAATATTCATTAAAACTCCCCAAACTGTTACCCATTGCGTGGGCGTATTCACATAAGATCAGTGGGCGAGTTTCGTTGGGTAGAGAAATCCATTTTTTGATTGGCCATTTTGGTACTGCTTCATCTGCAATCGTTGTATTCACACGGGCGTACATAGGCGCAATGATGTCGGTTGCAGCGGTATTGGCACCGCCACCTTCATATTGAACAGGGCGCGACGGATCGTAGTTTTTCGACCAAGCGTACATCGCATTGTGGTTGCTGCCGTGGCCAGACTCGTTACCCAAAGACCAGATGATGATAGAAGGATGGTTTTTATCGCGCATCACCATTTGGGTGTAGCGGCTCATGTATGCGTGCGTCCATTGTGGATTGCTCGAAAGGCGATTCATCGGCTGCATGCCATGGGTTTCGATGTTCGCTTCATCGCACACGTACAAGCCGTATTGGTCACACAGTTCGTACCAACGAGGGTGATTTGGGTAGTGCGCTGTACGTACCGCGTTGAAATTGTATTGCTTCATCAAACAGATGTCGCGGATCATGTCTTCTTCTGCCATCACATGCCCAAGCTCTGGATGATGCTCATGACGGTTAACGCCACGGATCAGCAAAGGCTTGCCGTTGAGTTTCAACTGACCATCAGTGATTTCCACTTTGCGAAAGCCCACATGATAGGCTTCACTCTCTAGATGCATGCCGTTTTCATCTAATAGGGAAATGACTAGGCGGTATAGATTGGGGTTTTCTGCGCTCCATTTGTTTGGCTCACGCACATGCAATGTTTGAAATACCACGTCATCGTATGTGCCTCGCTCGTCAATACGGCGGTTGTGCGGTCGATCAATTCGCGGCTCAGTCACCGCGCATTCACCATCAAAGAGCTGCACTTGCACTTGGTAACAATCTGGCGCTGAAATATGCGTCACGATTGATAGTGAACCATCGCGATAACACGCATCCAAATCTGGCGTGACGAATACATCTTCAATGCAGTATTGCGGTTTAGAAAGCAAAGTTACGTCGCGGAAAATACCACTTAGCCACCACATGTCTTGGTCTTCTAGGTAGCTGCCATCACACCAACGCATCACCATCACGGCAAGTGTATTCTCGCCAGCCACTAGGTAGGGTGATAAGTCGAATTCGGAAGGCAAGCGGCTATCTTGGCTGTATCCCACCCAAGTGCCGTTGCACCATAGGTGGAATGCTGAGTTCACACCATCGAAGATGATGCGCTGGGTATTGGCAAGATCGGCTTCTGAGCGGGAAATCGTAGTGCGGTAACAACCTGTCGGGTTTTCGGCGGGCACGAATGGAGGGTTTACTTCAAACGGGTATTTTACGTTGGTGTAAATTGGTTTGTCGTAGCCTTGTAGCTGCCAGTTGGAAGGGACCGTTATTTCATCCCAGTTCGTGTCATTGAATTTGGTTTGAATAAACTCACCTTCGACTTGTTCTGGCGAGTCGAACACTTTGAATTTCCATTGGCCATTCAGCGATTGACGTTGGGCGTAAACGCCGTCACGGGCATGGTCAATATCTCGGTAACTGGAAAGTGGGCTGTGTGCTTTTAAGCAGTGAATATTCACTGATTGCGGGGTTTCCCAGTCACGTCGTTGGAGAATATCTGAAAATGCCTTCATGGTTTTCCTACTTGATTTTTGTTTCTAACCGTGTTGCGCTACGGTAGTGAATACCGTAATGGATGACTTTTTTGCTCTGGTAATCGACGCTAACGCGGCACAAAAACAGTGCCATACATAGAGTAGCTAATCGTTTTATTTTTTGAGTCCTAGCTTGCTACTCAGTGTAAATAAAATGTGGAAACGTTTCCATGGTGAGGTTTGCATTTTCATAGTAATAACGGATTTATTCTTCTTTCGTGTGATCATCCTCTCTGGAATGTACTTTTAAGCAATTTTAACGGCGAGTGATGAACTTTCCTTGATGAGATTGGCTTTGGATCTGACGTTTATATCAAAATCAATCTGTAAACGTTCCCATGAATTTGGTTTGGCTCACCGATTATTTTGTTCTATTCATTGTGATGCGATGTAATTTCCTGCTTCAAAGTCAGACAAAATGACAGATAACCATTGATTGAATTAACAGGTGAGCAGGTTCTACTGATTGTAGAATTGGGTGAGTATGCAAAGATTCTGCATTGGGGGCAGAAGGTAAGCGGTGATCTCAACGGTTATCGTATGGGCTCTGCATCGCCCGCCCTGATTAAACCGTTAGTCAGAGCGAGCAGCATGATAGGTAATGTTGTCAGTATAAATGCGTGAAAGCCGATTAAATCGAAATTTAAATATTGATTGAAAGTCTTATTTAATCTTCTCCAGCATCACACCTGCTTCCATGTGGTGGGTGTAAGGGAATTGGTCGAATAGAGCGAAACGAGTCACTTTGTGTGTTTCACATAGAGTATCTAAATTCTCTTTTAAGGTTTCTGGGTTGCAGGAGATATACACAATCCGCTCGTAGCCTTGCACCATTTTGCAGGTATCGATATCCATACCCGAGCGCGGTGGGTCAACAAAAATGGTGTTGCAACGATAGCTTTTGAGATCAACTCCAGCCTGTTGCAAACGGCGAAACTCACGTTGACCTTCCATCGCTTGAGTAAATTCTTCGGCAGACATGCGGATGATTTGCACATTGTCTATTTTATTCGCCGCAATGTTGTATTGCGCGGAATCAACAGAAGGTTTGGCTAATTCGGTTGCGAGCACTCGCTCGAAATTTTTCGCCAATGCCAGTGAAAAGTTACCATTCCCACAGTAGAGCTCTAATAAATCGCCTTGGCTCTCTTGCGTGCAGTCAACGGCCCATTCCAACATTTTTTGTGCGACAGTACCGTTTGGCTGAGTAAAGCTGTTTTCCACTTGTTGATAAATGTAACTTTGACCATGTACGTTCAGCTTCTCAATCACAAAATCTCGATCGAGCACGACTTTCATTTTACGTGCACGGCCAATCAAATTGAGGTTGAATCCCTCATCATTGAGACGCTGTTTTAATGCTTTTGCTTGGGTTATCCATTCTTCATCGAGTTGGCGATGATAAAGCAGAGAAACCAATACTTCACCACTAAGAGTGGAGAGAAAATCGACTTGGAAAAGCTTACGGCGCAGTGAGTCGCTGCCTTTAAGTGCATCGACCAAAAGTGGCATCAAATCATTAATTAAACGACTGGCCGCAGGAAACTGGTCAACGCGGTATTTTTCACGCGTTTCTTGGTTGAACATGATGTAGTAAAGCTCATCATCTTCGTGCCAAACTCGAAATTCTGCACGCATACGGTAATGCTGCTCTGGTGATTCAAACACTTCCAACTGAGGCATGTTGTATTGTGCGAACATTTGGGTCAGACGCTCGGTCTTTTCCGCCAACTGTTGCTGGTAGTGTTGTGGGTTTACATCAAGAGTCGCCATGGTATTACCTTTGCTTGGGTATGGTGCATTCAAATAATAAAGAGCGCAGATTTTATTCAATCCCTCGCGCTTGTCCAGTTTTGTCCTGAATTAGTCATTAATTGCGAGCTAACAAAAATAGCTGACACCAATCAGTACTAGACAAATTATCAATAGAGCCATAGTATCGCCCTCAGCTGGTGCTATCTAGCGGTATAGATGGCCGAAAAGGGAATCTGGTGTGAATCCAGAACTGACGCGCAGCGGTAAGAGAGAACGAACACCCAATATGACACTGCAGGAAAATGCTGTGGGAAGTCGGGTTAGTAGGTCAAGAGCTCTCAAGTCCGAATACCTGCCAGCAGCCAAATCTATGCCACCTTTTGGTTGATTTGGTAGGACTTACGCGAATTAGGATCACAATATGAATAAATCCCTTTTAGCGGCGGCTGTAACATCGCTGCTTTCACTTATCTCTAATTTACACGCCCAAGAAGCATCTGCTGACGAAACCATGGTGGTTACGGCTAACCGTTTTGAGCAAAGTACCGAAAGTGTTGTTGCTCAAGTGGAGGTTGTGACACGTCAAGATATAGCCCGTATTCAAGCTAAGTCACTAACTGATGTATTCAAACGATTAACGGGTATTCAAGTTACACAGAATGGTGGTAGAGGCCAGCAAGCTTCGATCTTTGTTCGAGGTGCTAACTCTGATCAGGTTCTTGTCTTAATTGACGGCATTCGTTTTGCTCGCGCTGCAAAAGGTGGTGTCGATTTCAGCCAGCTGCCAATCGCATTTGTTGACCGAGTAGAGTATGTACGAGGTGCTCGTGCTGCTATGTATGGTTCAGAGGCGATTGGTGGTGTGATTAATATCATTACAGTTGTCAGTTCTGACAATGAAGAAACTGTAGTGAGTGCGGGATTAGGCAGCCGTGATTATGAAGAATTAAGTTTTGTTAGTGGTACTAAAGTTGGCGAGAACGGTCATTTAAACGCATCGGTTGGTTACGATTCTGATGAGGGCTATAACGTTCACCCAATGCCCGGAGTAAACGATGGTGGCCGTCATGGGTTTGAATCACGTAATGCTTTGCTCGGGTACGTACATAACTTCGACCAACAGTGGAGTGGCTTTGCGAATTTCCGAATGTTCGAGACTATCTCTCAATATGATGGTTCGTATGTTGATTATAATACCGGCAACCCTGTCCACTCTTACAAAGAAGCTGAAGTACAAAACTCTACTGTTGCTGCTGGCGTTAAATTTAATGGCAGTGAGCTAAAGTCTGAATTCCTAGTTAATTATCAAAACCAAGACAACTGGAATTACGAAAAGTCTCTAGGTAAGAACTCTTCTTCGGCTACGTCTGATGAGCTTGAGCAACTTAATGTTCAATGGGTAAACTCATACAAAGTTACTTCAGCACTGACGTTAAGTGGTGGTGTTGATTGGCGAGATGAGGCCTACATCGTTAAGCCATCGAATACTGAATATGATCGAACCAATGTTGCATACTTCACGGCATTAAACGCAGATGCGGACAAAGTGTTTGGTGAGTTGAGCATTCGTGCTGATGACAATGAACAGTTTGGTACTGAAACAACGTATAACACAGGGTTAGGTTATCGTTACGCAGAATGGCTTGTGGTTAAGGCTGCCTATGGTACATCGTTTAAAGCTCCGAACTTGTATCAACTATATAGTTACTACGGTAATGACAAGCTAGAAGCCGAGAAAGCGGATTCATTTGAATTAACTTTTAGTGGTTTAATCCAAGAGGTTGATTGGTCAATTACTGGATACGATACAAACGTTGAAGACTTAATTGATTATAATTACGCGACGAGTAAGTATTACAACACTGATGGTGAAAGCCAATTACGTGGTGTGGAAATGGTTGTCGGTTTTGATACAGGCTTTATTAACCACCAAGTGAGCGCTAACTTCCAAGATCCAAAAGACCAATCTGGTGAACAGTTAGTCCGCCGTGCTAAGAAGATTTATAAGTATAACGCGGTAGCTAGTTTCGATGATGTTGATTTGTCATTGGGGTACCAATACGTCGGTGAGCGACCAGACTTCTCTGAAGAGTTGGCTGCATACAGTTTGTTTGATGTTTCAGTTAACTACTACGTAAATGAAAATCTTACTTTAAACGGTCGAGTCGAGAACCTTACTGATGAAGAGTACGAGACAGCTGGTGGATACCCATCTCCAGAGCGTACATATTACGTAAATGCTACTTACCAATTCTGATTTTTGAAACCGCCTGTGGGCGGTTTTTACTTTGCGAGTGTGATGATGAAAAAGAACGTTATCGTCAGTTGGTCTAGCGGAAAAGATTCAACCCTCACTTTAGAGCGATTACTGGAAGATAGCCGTTATTGTGTGGTGGGCATTTTTACCACTTATGTTGAAGATGAAGTGCCCTTTCAAGCCACCCCTTTGTATGTAATTGAGCTACAAGCACGACTTTTAAAATTACCCGTTGTCAAAATAGAGCTGCCTGCCGTATTTCCAAGTAACGAGCTTTATCAATCGACCATCATCAGCGCATTAAAACAAAGTGGATTAGAGATAGACGCCGTTGCTTTTGGCGATATGTTCTGTAACGGTATTGCGCAGTATCGCAAAAGCTATATTGAACCGGCTGGCTGGGAGTGTGTGTTGCCCTTGTTAGGCGAAGATAGTAGCGCTCTTGCGCGAGAGATCATAAATCGCGGCATCCAAACCATGGTGATGACGACAGATGGTCACAGCCTCACGCCAGACTATTGTGGACAACCTTATGGACGAGCGTTTATTGATTCTTTACCAGCAAAGGTTGACCCGTGTGGCGAAAATGGCGAGTTTCATACACTGGTCACCGACGCGCCCTGTTTTTTGGGTGGAACACTGGAGTTAGAGTTGGCGCATCTCCAACTGGGGGAACGTTTTTGTCACCAAAGATACCGAGCAAGAGCATTGCCAATTGATAAAGAGCGAGTATGATCGGAACGTTTTCATTATAAGGTGCTCAGAGTGTCGCAACCGTCTCAGCTTAATGTGCTTATCTTTGACTCTGGTGTTGGTGGGTTATCGGTTTATCAAGAGGTCCAAGCCAAACTACCACAATTAAACTACATCTACCTGTTTGACAATGAAGCTTATCCTTATGGAGAGCTCAACCAAGAGGTGTTAATTAAGCGTGTGGTTAGGTTGGTAAGCGATGTCGTTGTGAAAGAGCGCATTGATTTGGTCGTTATTGCTTGTAATACCGCAAGCACCATCGTCTTACCCAAGCTGCGTTCTTGTCTTGCTGTACCAGTTGTGGGGGTTGTCCCTGCGATTAAACCGGCCTCGTCACTGGCAAATAAAGCCGTGGGACTCATTGCTACCCCAGCGACTATCACTCGTCAATACACTCACGATTTGATTCGAGATTTCTCATCTGACAAGAATGTTGAATTGCTAGGGTCAACACGCTTAGTGGATATGGCAGAAGAAAAATTGAGGGGCAAAGCTGTCGATCTTGCAGAATTAAAAGAGATTCTTAGCCCTTTGGTGAACCGTATTGATGTGGCGGTCCTTGGCTGTACACACTTCCCATTAATAAAAGAAGAGATCCAAGCCGTATTAGGGAAGAGTGTCGTACTAGTTGATTCTGGAGAAGCTATTGCTCGTCGTGTGCAAGAGCTATTGGGCGTGAAAAGCGAGCCACAATACAAAATCAAACAACACAAGATATTATCAAGCGCACCTCCTTGGGAAGAAAGCGCGCTCAATAGCCGATTAGCTCACTTAGGTTTTACTCCTGTTCAAACATATCGTCATCAGGATGTTTAGGATCATTCGCCACACGTACTTTTAATGTACGCTGCATATAGTCTTTCTCATTCAAAGCTGAAATAGCACCATCTACATTTGCAGAAGCCATCACAACAAAGCCAAATCCACGCCTTTTGCCCGTTCGCTTATCTTTCATCAAACGTACGGCAAAGACCTCTCCATATTTGGCAAAAAGTTCACGAACATGAGCTTCATTCGCTTTGTATGGCAAGTTACCGACATACAGTGTTTTCGTTGAGAGTTTTGACTCCTCATCATCGGTTAGCGTTTTGCTGCCAAAAAATTTAAAAACAAGAGCGGAAGAGACAACACCAAGAACAAAAGTAATTGCGGGAGAAAGCGCGACCAGAGAAAAAAGGATTGCGCCTATTATTGCAAGAGATGCAACCAGTAAAATCGATTTATTAGAGTTCATATTGGAATACTACATATCAAGTAAAAGAAGAAGGATGTCTAGGATTAACAAAATAGACACATCAATCTTACGTTTATGCTTGGTGTTTTTCCAACCAATTGCTGTGATAACCTTCAAATGTTGAAGTTTTATTCAATAAAACGCGACATTGGTGGCTTTTTAAGCGAATGAAAGGTGATTTTAAAAAAGAACTTGTCACATTGTAAAACCTCCCTATAATGCCGCCTCACTGACACGGAGTGAGGCAAGCCTCACAAACGAGTTACTAGTTGAAAGAGAAAGATAGTTAAAAATAACTCTTGACTCTTAAAAGCTAAAGCGTATTATTCGCACCCCTAGCGACGCGGACTTAACGGTCTTGTTCGACAGGAACGCTCTTTAACAATATAAACCTATCAATCTGTGTGGGCACTCGTTGATGATAATCAAAAAAGATTTATCAATGAACTGAGTGACCAATCAGAATCAAGTTTACTTGATTTTGGCACAGTCAATTCATTGTTGTTCTGTTGGAACAACAATAGCTTTAAAATTACTTTTTTACTTTCGAGTAAGAGCAGTTTTGAAGTCAGTATTCATTGAGCCGGTCTTAGGACCAACAAAACTTTAATTGAAGAGTTTGATCATGGCTCAGATTGAACGCTGGCGGCAGGCCTAACA
>NZ_CAWNMS010000030.1:0-53372 GCF_963875605.1 Vibrio sp. V04_P4A5T148 | reverse complement strand
CAGATGGACAGTTATGTGTAAAAAAGTGCAAAGTTTCGAGTGAATTACCACCAATTTAAGTTAAACTCCTTAAAAGTAACCTTCTTACATATTAAGGCAGGGAATAGGACCAATGAAAAAACTGCTTCCACTATTCATCAGCGCAGCATTAGGCAGCCTGAGTTCTTCAGTATGGGCGGATACTCTTACTGAAATCTATAATCAAGCCAAAGAAAATGATCCTCAGTTACTGAGCTCTGCAGCTCAACGTGATGCTGCATTTGAAGCGGTAACATCTAGCCGTGGCGATCTGTTACCACAAATCAACCTGACCGCTGGTTACAATATCAACCGCAGTGATATTGATGCACGCGAAAGTGATAAGCTCACAGCAGGCATCAGTTTCTCTCAGCAGCTTTATCAACGTTCAAGTTGGGTTTCTTTAGACACGGCAGAAAAGAATGCACGCAAAGCGGATTCTGCCTATGCGGCCACCCAGCAAGGTCTAATTTTACGCGTTGCACAAGCCTATTTTGAAGTGCTTCGCGCCAAAGATAACTTAGCATTTGTCCGTGCAGAAAAAGCGGCAGTGGCTCGTCAATTAGAGCAAACGAAACAACGTTTTGAAGTCGGTCTTTCTGCGATTACTGACGTACATGACGCACAAGCGCAATACGATGGCGTGCTTGCTGATGAAGTTTTGGCAAAAAATAGCCTCACCAATAGTTATGAAACCTTGCGTGAAATTACCGGGCAAGAACATTCTGATTTAAGTGTGTTGGATACTAATCGCTTTTCAGCCAGCAAAACAACACAGCCGATTGATGCTCTGCTTGAAGAAGCCCAACAGAAAAACCTCTCTTTGCTGACCGCTCGTATTGCTCAAGATGTCGCGAAAGATAATATTTCATTGGCAAGTTCAGGGCACTTACCCTCACTGACTCTTGATGGCGGCTACAAGTACGGCGATGAAAGTAATAATAACAGCGGCTCTAAAGGGGATTATAACGATTTTAATGTCGGTATTAACCTTGCGGTGCCATTGTACACTGGCGGAAAAACCACTTCGCAAACCAAACAAGCTGAATTTGCGTACGTTGCTGCAAGCCAAGATTTAGAACAGACGTATCGCAGCGTTGTGAAAGATGTACGCGCATTTAACAACAACATCAATGCCTCTATTGGCGCTTTACGTGCTTATGAACAGTCAGTTATTTCAGCGAAATCAGCACTGGAAGCGACCGAAGCAGGGTTTGATGTAGGTACACGGACTATTGTTGATGTGCTTGATTCAACGCGCCGTCTCTACGATGCGAATAAAAATCTCTCTAACGCACGTTATGACTATGTACTGAGCGTCCTGCAATTGCGTCAAGCAGTAGGCACCTTGAGCGAGCAAGATATTTTAGATATCAACGCTGGCTTAAAAGCAGACAGCTAAAAAAGTAAAAGCCGCTGACAATTCAGCGGCTTTTTTGTAGTGATTGGCTCATTTTATACAAAATGCCAAAGGATACAGCGCGATGTTAGCCTCTGCCGCCTTTAATTGCTTCAATAATTTCTGTGGTTGAGCAACCATCTTCAAAGTTCAACACTTTGACTTCTCCACCCGCCGCAATCACTTCTTCACCACCGGCGATATCTTCAGGTTTATAGTCACCACCTTTCACCAGTAAGTTAGGTAGTACAGCCGCAATCAAACGCTGTGGCGTATCTTCAGAAAAAGGAACCACCCAATCGACAGCGCCCAATGCAGCCAGTACCGCCATGCGGCGATCCGTTGTATTGACTGGGCGACCTGGGCCTTTCAAACGCTTAACCGACTCATCCGTGTTAACGGCAACAATCAGGCGATCGCCCAATTTGGCTGCGTGGTTAAGATAAGAAACATGTCCTGCATGCAAAATATCAAAGCAACCATTGGTCATCACCACCTTTTCGCCCTGAGCTTGAGCTACTTTTACCGCATCAATTAAGGCTTGTTCACTGATGACACCATAATCAGTATCTTTGCTACCGTGAACCGCTTCCGCTAGTTCAATGGTTGAAACGGTTGAAGTGCCCAATTTCCCAACCACAACACCCGCCGCCGCATTGGCTAATGCACACGCTTCATCAAGTGGTTTACCTGCCGCAACTGATGCCGCCAGCACTGAAATCACCGTATCTCCCGCGCCCGTTACGTCATACACTTCTTTGGCTAATGTTGGTAAATGGAATGGCTTCTGATTGCGTTGTAATAGTGTCATGCCATGTTCGCTGCGAGTCACCAACAGCGCGCCAAGATCAAACTGTTCAATCAAGGCAAAGCCTTTTTCTACTAGCTCTTGCTCTGTTTTTACTTTGCCTACGACCTGTTCAAATTCAGACATGTTAGGTGTGAGCAATGTTGCGCCACGATAACGTTCGAAATCGGCTCCTTTAGGATCGATAAAAACGGGAACGTTGGCTGCACGTGCTTTTTGGATCAATTGCTGCACATGCTCTAATGCGCCTTTAGCGTAATCGGACAAGATCACCGCTTTTACTTTCGGTAACGCCAGCTCCATGCGAGATAAAATCAGTTCTGGATCGGTGTTCTCAAACTTATCTTCGAAATCCAAACGGATCAGTTGCTGGCCTCGGCTTAGCACGCGTAATTTTGTAATGGTTGGATAATTTGGCAGAGCAACAAAATCACAACTCACTTTCAACGCTGTTAACGTTTCAGTCAGAACGTTAGCAGGCTCATCCACGCCAGTTAAACCAACAATGTGCGCATGACCGCCCAGCGAAGCAATGTTCATTGCAACGTTTGCCGCGCCGCCTGGACGTTCTTCGCTATTCTCTACTTTTACTACAGGAACGGGGGCTTCTGGTGAGATGCGACCAGTTGGGCCATACCAGTAGCGATCAAGCATCACATCGCCAATAATCAATACACCTGCATCATTGTAGTCAGGTAGGATTGGTTTCATTGTGGATCTCCAATTTTTGTTATTGCGCTGAGTGTAACACAGCTCATTGAGTCTCTAAAACACTCAACCTAGCCACTGCTGCCAAGCGTTTGTGACTCGTTTTCGCAGGTCAACAAACTTACTTTCGTCAATATCCGCATCCAAGTTAAGCAAGTTTCGATGATGGATCTGATTGCGCATTGAGGTATAGGCATCGGTGAGAGCCTGCGCTTGTTCTTTGTCCATCACACCTTGGTTCAGTAGTGACTCAAAAATGCGTACGTTGTCTGACCAAAACGTCAATTTTGGCTTTTCATGGCTAAAACGCAGCACTAGATATTGAGCTAAAAACTCAATATCAGTGATGCCACCAGCATCTTGTTTAAGCATAAAACGGCCACTTTTCTTTCCCCCCAAATGATCGCGCATTTTTATCCGCATCGCGACTACATCCTGCTTGAGCTTGGTTTCATCTCTTGCCAATGACAAAATCTCATGGCGGGTGCGATGGAAAGCCTGTTGCAGTGGCTCATCACCATAAATCATTCGAGCTCGAACTAAGGCTTGGTGTTCCCACGTCCACGCTTCATTGCGCTGGTATTCATCAAATGCTTCAACGGGGCTAACTAACAAACCGGACGCACCAGACGGGCGCAAACGAGTATCAACTTCATACAAAATACCAGAAGCGGTACGAGTAGCAAAAATGTGGATCACGCGCTGGGCTAAGCGCAAATAAAACTGACGGCCATCAATCTCTTTTGCGCCATCGGTGTAACAATCCACCGGGCAGTCATGGAGAAACACGATATCAAGATCGGAATTGTAACCCAACTCCCAGCCCCCTACTTTGCCATAGCCAACGACTGCAAACCCTTTACCATCCCTCTCTTTTAAATGAGTGGGTTGGCCGTATTTTGCACTGACTTGCTGCCAAGCTTGGTTGATCACGGCTTCAACGATGGCTTCAGCAAGGTAGGTTAAGTGATCGCTCACTTTCATCACAGGCAAAGCACCGGCAATATCAGCAGCAGCAATACGCAAAATGCAGATCTGCTTAAATTGGCGTAATCCTTCCATTTGCTGCTCCATATCCTCTTCGGGAATACGAGCAAGAAAATCACGCAGTTCAGTTTTATAAGCAGACAACTCCATTGGATTATAGAGATGCTGCGGGTCGATAAGTTCATCGAGTAAAATGGGGTAACGACTAAGCTGTTCCGAAATCATCGGGCTTGCGGTACATAAACGCACCAGCTGCGTCAATGCCGCAGGGTGTTCATCTAGCAGCTCAAGGTAAGTGGTTCGAGTCACAATTTTGTACATCAAATGCAGCACACGAGGTAAGCCAAACTGCGCATCTGGATGAATGAAAATCGCTTGGAACAGTTTTGGCATCAACCGGTTTAATACATCTCGTCCGCGTGGGCCCAGCGTTTTTTTCGCCAAATCCTCTTTAAATTGGATCAATACATGCACCATGCCGGCAGGATCATCACAGGTAAGCTCTTGTTGAAAAATCGTTTCAAGCACATCAGGCTTGTGCGCCATATCCCACAGCTCGTGAAAATGTTTAGCAACGCAGTGGTCATCTTCTTCTTCATCATCGCCAATCAGAGTTGCAAATACTTGATGTACTTTGGTCATGTGTTGATGCGTTTCGTGAAGCAGCGTTACCCAGTCAGTGCATTGCATAGCAACAGCTAAGCGAAGTTGATCCAGTTCATTGTCTGGCAAGGTTTGCGTCTGCTTGTCGGCCATCGCTTGCAATAGGTTCTCAAGGCGACGTAAAAACAGATAAGCTTGTCGTAAATCGGCCACTTCTTGCGGTTTGAGCAGGGCAAGTTCTTCTATTGCAACCAGTGTTTCTAATAGTCCACGCTGACGTAAACTGGGTTCTCGTCCACCACGAATTAACTGAAATACTTGTGCGATGAATTCAATTTCGCGGATCCCGCCTGCGCCTAATTTGATGTTGTTATGCAGCCCTCGACGTCTCACTTCGCTGCTGATCATCGATTTCATACGGCGCAGAGATTGAATGGCGCTAAAATCGATGTAGCGGCGGAACACAAATGGTCGCAGCATTTGACGCAGCTCTTGGTACTGCGGATACATTTCCCGCCCCATTACTCGAGCTTTGATCATCGCATAACGCTCCCAATCACGCCCTTGCTCTTGGTAATAATCTTCGAGCGCCGCATAGCTCATCACCAGTGGGCCACTTTCACCAAAAGGACGCAAACGCATATCAACTCGGTAGCAAAAACCGTCAAAGGTATGTTGATCCAACGCTTTAATGATTCGCTGGCCTAAACGGGTAAAAAATTGCGCATTCGCGATGCTGCGGCGAGCGCCTTGTGTTTCACCGTTTTCAGGATAAGTAAAAATGAGGTCGATATCCGATGAGAAGTTCAACTCACCGCCACCTAACTTGCCCATGCCGATGATCAGCATAGGTTGTGCTTCACCTTGGTCGTTAGTTGGCGTTCCCCACTCGAAGCAGCAAACAGCGTACTGCCACTGGTAAGTCTCAAAAATGAGTGCTTCCGCCAGTGCTGAAAGATGTGCAAGGCTCTCTTCTAATGTCCAACTGGCGGTGAAATCTCGCCAAGCGATGAACACCATTTCACGGTTACGAAACTGACGCAAAATACGATGCCCTGACATTTCATCTTTGCACTCTTCTAGCTGTATAGCGAGATCGTCTCGGTAATGCTCTAGCCTTGACTCTCCCGCCAACATTTCCGGTAATTGCATACACAACCGTTCATCTCGCAATAATGCTTCATTGATAAACTGGCTCATCCCGACCACATACAACAGCTGTTTTTTCAATGGCTCGGACCACTGTGCAATGCTCGGTTGTTGCTCTAGCAAATGTTGATAGGTGGTGTGCGCAAAAGCGTGAAGTGATGAAGGCAGTAACATGAGACATCCTTGTGAATTGAGACCAATGCAGTCGCTAGAAGGCTATTTATAGCAAACTTATATCAATAAAAAACGCCCAACAACAAGAATTGTGGGCGTTGATTGAAGGATCGAATTTCTACAGAGTTAGACTTTGAACATCGTGATTTTCCGATCTAACTCTTCAGCGTTGCTTTGCATGATCTCTGATGTTTCAAGCAACTCACCAACTACTGTTACTGAGGCTTCAACGAGCTCCCTCACATTGGTTAGATTTTGGTCCATTTCCTGAGCCACGCTAGTTTGCTGCCCAGCGGCCGTTGCGATTTGGATATTCATGTCATTGATCCGTTGCACTTGATTCACAATACCATCTAATTCAGTGCCCGCATTCGTAACCAGCTCAACTCCTTCAGCCGCTTCAACTACACTTTTTTCCATTAAATCAACGGCTGAATTGGCACTATTTTGTAATTGAGAAATCATCTCTTGGATCTCAATCGTCGCTTTTTGGGTGCGCTGCGCTAAGTTACGCACTTCATCGGCCACCACCGCAAAACCACGCCCAGCTTCACCAGCCCGAGCCGCTTCAATGGCAGCATTGAGCGCGAGTAGGTTGGTTTGCTCGGAAATACTTTGGATGGTTCCAACAACACTGCCAATCGCAACCACTCGTTCTTCAACTTGGTTGACGGCTTGCGCTGATGCCGCGATATCCTTCGATAGCTCACTCATCTTAGTGATGGTGCCTTTGACAAAACGCTGACCAGTTTCTGCTTGACCTGACGCTTGCTCGGTTAGTGCTGATGCATTTTGTGCATGCTCTGCGACCGTTTGCACCGTGGATGTCATTTCACTCATGGCGGTGGCCAATTGGTCAATTTCGTTAAACTCTTCTTGAGCCGAATCTTTGGTTTCTGACATGCTGATGGTCATGACTTCAGTAAGTGACGAAAGCTCTTGTGAGGCATCCACTTGCATCTTAATGACGTCTTGCAACTGGCGGCGGGTTTTCTCAAGCTCTCGCGCAACGTCGCCGTACTCATCTTTACATTCCATATTAATCGGTGTGGAAAGATCACGACTTGCCATCAACTTAATTGAATCACTTAAATATTGTGTTTGGCGCAGCATGACTTTGGCTGCGGCGAGTAAAAGCACAACAAAAACGATGATCATGAATGCCGTTTGCCATACTACTTGAGTCAAATAAGCATCATAGTGTTGCTGAGCGATTTCGGTATTCTGAGTTGCTGCAAGCAGTGATTCGTAAAAAGTACGAGCATCCCAAAGCTGCTTTGCGATGATCAATACTGTACTAAACACCATCAGCATAACCATTTTAGGAACGAGACGAATATCAGTAATCAAACGTTCCCATGGCTTAAATGCCATTGTTGCCATTGTCAGTTCTCCACTATGTCTTATATGTTGAAATTTCGGTAAGTAAGCAAACTCAAAAACTAAAAAGCTATTTATTTTGAGCTTCGTATGAAAAAAGATGATATCAAAGATGAGACAAATCCAATGTGTTTATTGTTGCTGATCCACTCACTCATGGCATTATTTGTGATCTCAGGCTTGTTGTTCATCCCTGTCAATCATGATACCTGTTAGGTTTCTATCGACCCTGATTTTTTTAACTGTAGTCGTTTCGTTGTGCAACCTGTTGGAGATTTGATCTCATCCACAAATCAATTGCAATTAATGAAACTACATGAGCAGAGATATAAAAAAAGAGACACCGCAGTATCTCTTTTTCATTTTGGCTGTGAGCCATGTTGATTAGCGACTTTTACGCCAATAAGGCTCGGCTTCAATACCAATTTGTCGCGTCTGCTCCATCGCATGAACAATGGAGTTTTGTTGGCGAATCAGCCATCGCTTGAGTTGTTCTTGTTCGTCTTCTTGCAACTTGTCGATCAAATTCTCTAGCGGCTTGAGCATTAATAAATCATCTATTCCTTGCAGTAAATCAGCCCAAGGGAGACGGAAGTTTTTGCGTTCTTCAATATCATAAAGGCTCGCAAAACCAATGCCAGTGTAGAGATTACGCATTAAACGATACTGCTGATCAATATACTCTTGAGGGCTTAGCTCAACTTTAGGAGGAAAAGCTTCCATTAACTCGGCCCATGTGCGATCCAACTGCTTCACCGAAAACGAACCGACGTTACGCGCCATTTTTTCTCTGGCTTTATCGTCCAAGAAGGGTTGCCATCCACGGCTCAAAATCCAACGACTGAGATCAAGCAGTAACCCAGTATAACGCGCCGAAGTGAGCAGCTTTAAGTTTTCTTCCCGAGTGGGTAGTGCCTCTTGCTGCTCTTTTAACTCGGCGATGATAAATTTACGAGCGTCCAGTTTACGCAGTGCGTGGCCTTTATCTTCAAGCAGGTTTGTTAGGTAGTCATGAGTTTTTAACCACGATAACTCTTGCTCCAACCATTTCAATTCCTGACGTAAAATAGCGCTGGCGCGACGTGGCACAATGCCGCCATAAATGCTCAAGATCTGGCGTAAAAAACTGGTGGCGTGGCTTATCTCATGTAACGCCGGAATTGAATCGCGCTCGGTGTAGATCTGTTCATGGTGATGCCAATGGGATAATGCATGCTCTAGCGAGTGAATAAAACACTCTTCCACGCTGTCAGTACTGACTGTATTGACCAAGGTTAAGGCGTGAACTTCATCACCTTGATAACCAGACGCAAGACGATAGCCTCGCGCCGCTTTACTCAAGTTACCCAGACGCATACCACCGTGCTCACAAAACTGGCGAGCTAACGTAAACAAGGCATCCGTTTGCCCAGATTTCAACTCCAGCTCCACTTCGCAGATAGGTTCTTGTTTTTCACCTGCAACGACAAAGCCTTGATCGAAAGCCACTTCAACTTGGCTGCCATCGGCCATGCCAATCAACCACTGCTCGCGTGTGAAGTTGGTCGAAAATAGAGGCATAAGTTCAGATTGTAAGGTCGTAATATCTTTACCTTGTGGCCAGATATCTTCCGGATGAAGCGTCAAGTTCGGTTCATTGCTGTTGTGCTCAGCATTGTATTCTGGTCTTTGGTGCAACCCTGCAACGACTCGACCAGCCGTTTTAACAGTTTGAACATACACATCATCAAAGCGACGAATACGAAGCCCTGTGTCGTGTTGACGCAACCAGTTGTCAGGTGTATCGAAGTAAGTGTTCCCTAACGCTCGACAACTGTGCTGAAGTACTTTGATTTCAGAGATCTTGTAACGCAAAATTTCCGAAAATTCTGGTGAAACAAAAAACTTCAGTTCTATCTCGGTTTCCATAACTAACCCTTTCAAAGCAGATAGCGAAAGAATATGGCCTAATGCACAGTGGGGCAAGTAACAAATATCACTGGAATGATGATCTAAAACAGTTTTAATGAGAGATTTAATGGGTTAACATGCGCGCCTTTATAGCCATCGCTCAACATTTCGCCATGAATGGTGTATGTTATTTTAAGGTTATATTTTTTAGGTTGAACGACCATGCCAGTAAATACAATTATGGGGTTATTTGCAAAGTCCCCTATAAAGCCTTTGCAGCGCCACGTTGTGTGTGTGAATGAATGTTGCTCTCACTTAGTCAATTTCTTTGAAGTTTGTTCAAAGGGTGACTGGGAGAAAGCAGGTGAAATTCGAGCCCAAATTTCTCATTTAGAGAAAGAAGCGGACGTACTCAAGCGTGAAATTCGTCTTAAACTACCACGCGGTTTATTTATGCCTGTCGATCGTACTGACATGCTAGAGCTGTTAACTCAGCAAGATAAACTGGCCAACCTTGCAAAAGATATTGCAGGCCGTGTCTACGGCCGTCAATTGATCATCCCAGAGCCTCTTCAAGAAAACTTCATTGCCTACGTAAAACGCTGCCTTGATGCAGCAAATCAAGCGCAAAAAGTGATCAATGAGCTCGATGAGTTATTGGAAACAGGATTTAAAGGTCGTGAAGTCACACTGGTGGCGGAAATGATCAATCAACTGGATGTGATTGAAGATGACACCGATGCGATGCAGGTTCGACTCCGCCAACAATTAATGGCTATTGAGTCGAAAATGAATCCGATCGATGTAATGTTCTTGTACAAAATTCTAGAATGGGTGGGCGGCATTGCCGATCAAGCTCAGCGCGTTGGCGCTCGTCTTGAACTAATGCTTTCTCGCTCTTAAATCAGTAAGTTAACCAAATAACGAAGAGCAAAACTTGATCCATCAGCTTAGGCGTTGATTATTTTCTCCGCTGATGGTTTTGACTCGCTTCGAGAAAATGAGTCCAGTTATGCTCCGCTTGTTATCAAAAGACTAGGTATTACGATGGATATCCTTGCGAACTACGGCACTGTCCTGATTCTTGTTGCAGCCGCTTTTGGCTTCATGATGGCGATTGGTATTGGTGCAAATGATGTTGCTAATGCAATGGGAACTTCAGTAGGCTCAAAAGCGCTAACCGTAAAACAAGCTATTATCATTGCGATGATTTTTGAATTCGCTGGTGCATATTTAGCGGGTGGTGAAGTAACCGAAACCATTCGTAACAGCGTCATCGAACCCGCACTTTTCGCTCACCAACCCGACGTTCTTGTTTATGGCATGATGTCTGCACTTCTCGCCGCCGGAACATGGTTATTGTTGGCTTCATACATGGGTTGGCCTGTATCAACGACTCACTCTATCATCGGCGCCATTATCGGATTTGCCTGCATATCTGTCGGCCCAGAAGCGGTTGATTGGGCCTCAGTAAAAGGCATCGTAGGCAGTTGGATTGTCACCCCAGTCATTTCTGGTTTGTTCGCCTACTTAATCTTCGTCAGTGCTCAACGATTGATTTTCGATACTGAAAATCCACTGATGAATGCCAAACGCTTTGTTCCTATTTATATGTTCATCACCACTATGGTGATCGCACTGGTTACCATCAAAAAAGGCCTTAAACATATAGGCTTACACCTGAGCACCGGTGAAGCATGGTTATGTTCTGCGGCGTTATCAGGCCTTGTTATGGTCGGTGGTTACTACTACATCAAGAGAAAATTTGCCAACCGCGAAGAAGACCATGGGTTTTCCGGTGTTGAGAGCATCTTTAGCGTATTGATGGTGATCACTGCGTGTGCAATGGCTTTTGCGCATGGTTCAAATGATGTAGCTAACGCGATTGGTCCTCTGTCTGCGGTGGTTTCAACTGTTGAAAGCTTGGGTGCTGTTAGTGCTAAAAGCTCAATTGCTTGGTGGATTTTGCCACTGGGTGGTTTTGGTATTGTGGTTGGCCTAGCTACCCTTGGTCACAAAGTGATGGCGACGGTCGGTACGGGTATCACTGAACTGACGCCAAGCCGTGGCTTTGCCGCTCAATTGGCAACAGCGTCAACGGTCGTATTGGCATCAGGTACTGGCCTTCCAATCTCAACTACACAAACACTTGTTGGTGCGGTATTAGGGGTTGGTTTTGCTCGTGGAATTGCGGCATTGAATCTAGGTGTGGTGCGTAATATCGTTGCTTCATGGATTGTCACCTTGCCAGCAGGCGCTTTACTTGCGGTCATTTTCTTCTATGCCCTGCAAGCAATATTTGGCTAATACAATAAGTCAATAGATTGTAAGTGCAATGTCATTAATTGACTCAAACGCACAGAAAGGGAGGCTTAGCCTCCCTTCTTTGTTGCACCAATCAACGAAACTTCTTAATATTTGTCGAAAGCATTTTAATACCTCATTTGATAGCTAAAGGACTTATCGTGAAAAAACTGATCTGCATGGTTTTACTGACCATGTTGGCTGCGCCAACGTTTGCGCAAGACCGCTATATTGCGGACAAACTCTTTACTTATATTCATTCAGGTCCAAGTAACCAATTTCGCATTCTCGGTAGCATCGATGCAGGAGACAAAGTAAAGCTGCTTGATGTTAATAACGATACTGGTTATAGCCAGATTGCCGATGAGAAAGGCCGCACGGGTTGGGTTGAAAGCCGTTTTGTCACTCGCCAAGAAAGCATGGCGATGCGTTTGCCGAAATTGGAGAGTGAGCTGGCCGAAGTGAAAAGTAAATTGGCCAATGCAAAGCAAAATGCAGACAGTGAAAAAGCCGGATTGGCCAATTCATTAGAGGCTCGCAATCAACAAATTTCAGAGTTAGAACAAAACTACAGTGATATCAGTAAGCAGCTCACTGATTCACAAACTGAAATTCGCGAACTGCGCGCTAAGCTGGATACTCAGAAAGAGGATCTGCTGCTTAAATACTTTACTTATGGGGGCGGCGTAGCGGGTATTGGTCTGTTACTTGGACTAATTTTGCCACACATTATCCCACGCCGTAAGAAACACCCTTCTGGTTGGGCATAATCTCCCTAACTGACTGGATCTATCACTTGAAAAACGGTCACCAGAGAAAGGTGACCGTTTTTTTATCCTTTCCAATCATAAAGAGCTGGGATTTCAATCAATTCACCATCGAAACGTATCAAGGTCGATTGCGGATTGATCTCGACTAATTGCACGCCATTCACCACATCATCACCTACCTTTCGCTCTACGCCATTAATTTTTACCCATCGTTTATCTGTGCGACTTGAATAAACGTGAGTCTGGAAATTCAGCGCTGGGATACGTCCTGAAAAGGTATCAAGATGTTCTGTGAGCAGAAGATGACCTTTTGATGTGTCTCCTACCAGTACGACTTGATCTTTGCCTTGAATCGCCAACTCAACTCGTTGTACCAATTCCGGGGATAATTGACTTAAGTCGAGATCATTAAGGCCAAACTCTTGATCTGCGTTTTTATCTCGCGGCTCACGAGTCGTCAACTGAGTACCATGTAAAGGAGTAAATGGCGGCGTAGAGCTTGTCTCGGTAAGTGTTTTCACTCGTGGTGTATTGGTTTGTAACTCACCAAAGTCAGGGGATTCCAGAACTTGGTAAGCCCCCTCTTGTTGCACAACTTGTGGCGCATTGCGCTTCAATTGTTCTAGCTCATCGATTCGAGCTTGGTATGAATGATAAATAAGATAACCGCAGCAGAGTAACGATGGAGCAAACAACACGGTAAGCGATGATTTCGAGCACCATGAAGATGGCAAGGATTGATTAAACACTGCCACATGAGAAGAGTGCGGCAAGCTTTTGCTCTGGTGGCTCAGCTCTGATTGCTCTAATGCTTTAAGCACTTGCGACATTATCCTTGCTCCTTAGTAATGAGAAGACGAGGTGCGTTGTGTTGAGTCAATAGCTCAAGCCGACTTATAGTGCGAGCCCCAGCAATACCATCGCTGTCTATTTTTTGCCAGCGTTGGAAAAAAGCTACTTTGCGCTTTACCTCACCATCAAATTGTTGATGCCCTGTGGCTTGCTCTCCAAGTAACTGAGACAATTTTTGGTCAAGCAGTTCAACATCATCTCCTTGCATGCCCTGTTTCAACGTTCGAAGTAAATCGTGCTGCCAAATGTAGTGATATTCTCCTGTCCATACATCATTGAGCTGACTTTGGTTAATTTGCACATGCTTTCCTGCCATTAACAATTGCACCTGCTCAGCATTGATCTGGTACAACACCGCATAAGCTTGTGTTTGCTCCACAGCTAAAGTAAGGACCACTGGCAAATTTAACTGCTTTAATTGGTTGAAATCACCCTGCATACGCTGACATTGAAAGCGTCCTTGTGCTTGAGCATCACAAAAACTATCGGCCAAAGATGCACTGTAACCCCACACTTTATAAAGATCGCTAATGGCCGCTTCCAATGCCTTCGAGCGTTCTAGATCTTGTTCCAATTGAGCACTGATCACCACTTGAGTGATCGGTTTAGGTAATTCAGGGGAAGGCAACGCAAAGCGCATCATGCGATCAATCCATGGCGGGCTAAACCACGCAATGAACACAGCTAACACTAAGCCCGCAATGAGAGGAGAGCGATACGATATTGAAGACGGTACGAGGCGAGCATGAGGCGACTGATAGACCGAAGACTGAAAATTCATGACCTCTTGACCCGCGGTACGCACTAATTCAAATGAGAGCGCTTTCACGCCCTGCTGATAGGCTAACTTGAAACTCGCATCGCATACTAAGTTAATTAAACGCGGAATACCGTGGGTCTGTTCCGCTATCCATTTGATACTTTTCTGATCAAACCAATCCTTGTGACCGCCGGCTAACGCTAAACGAAAGTGGATGTACTGCTCTGTCTCTTGAACATTGAGAGGCAGCAAGTGATAACGACCGGTAATACGTTGCGCAAGTTGGCGTAACTGAGGTAATTGCAATTTTTGTTGTAACTCAGGCTGACCAATCAGTAAAACCTTAAGCAACTTACGGCTCTCCGTTTCAAGGTTAGTCAGTAGTCGCAACTGTTCCAGTACATCGGCGGCCAGATGCTGCGCTTCATCTATCACTAATAGCGTCTGTTTCCCTTGCGCGTGGTTATGCAGTAAATGATGATAAATTACTTGGCTAAGCGCTTTTAAACTCCCTGAAGGTGGGTAAGACAGCGCAAACTCATCACAAATCGCTTCAAGCAACTCGATATTCGAAAAAGTTGGATTTAAAATAAACCCCGCCTGAGTACTATCATCGAGTGCCGCAAGCATCGCTCTTGCGATGGTTGTTTTGCCAGTCCCCACTTCGCCAGTTAATAGCGCAAAACCACCACCATCACCCAGCCCTGCTTGTAAATGTTGCATCGCTTCACGATGACGATGGCTCAAAAATAGGTAACGAGAGCTCGGTACAATTGAAAATGGCGGCTCGGTAAATCCAAAAAATTCCTTATACATTCTCTCGTCTCTATCATTTCACTGTGATGAAAAGTACCATTACTAACATCAATCGCCAATGGCGTTTCAGCATATTTAAGGTAATCCGGTGCAAGTATACTTAGTTGGGGGCGCGGTACGCGATCAGTTGCTCCATATTGATATCTATGACAAAGATTGGGTTGTAGTAGGCAGCAGCCCAGAGCAAATGCTGGCCACTGGTTTTACTCCTGTAGGAAAAGATTTTCCCGTATTTCTTCACCCGAAAACGAAACAAGAGTATGCCCTTGCTCGCACTGAGCGCAAAACTGGCGCTGGCTACACAGGCTTTGCCTGCTACTACGCACCTGATGTGACTTTGGAAGAAGATCTCGCCCGCCGCGATCTGACTATTAACGCCATCGCACAAGATAACGCTGGTAAGCTTATTGACCCCTATGGCGGCCAGCGCGATCTGCACAATCGCCTACTGCGCCATGTTTCTGATGCCTTTATCGAAGATCCACTACGCGTCCTTCGCGTGGCTCGTTTTGCGGCCAAATTCGCACATTTAGATTTTACCATTGCCGATGAAACCATGGCACTGATGAAACAAATAACGCAATCAGGTGAGTTGCAACACTTAACCGCCGAGCGCGTATGGCAAGAGTGGCAGAAATCACTGGCCACTCAGCATCCAGAAATATTTCTTTCTGTTTTATATGAATGCGGTGCACTTAAAGTGGTATTACCCGAACTGGATCGCCTGTTTGGTGTTCCTCAACCGGAAAAATGGCATCCTGAAATTGATACCGGAGTACACACCTTGATGGTTGCAGCGCAAGCGGCGAAGCTCTCTTCATCGATAGCGGTTCGTTTTGCAGCGCAAGTGCATGACTTAGGAAAAGGAGTCACACCTAAAAGCGAATGGCCCAGCCATAAAATGCACTGTCACACAGGAATTAACATCATTAAAGCCTTGTGCGAGCGGGTGCGTATTCCAAATGAGTGTAAAGAGTTGGCACTACTCGTCTGCGAGCAGCACTCCAATATTCATCGAGCGGCAGAATTAAAACCCAGCACCAAACTCAAAATACTCGATAAACTCGATGCATGGCGCAAGCCTGAGCGCTTGCAGGACGTTTTACTTTGTTGTCAGGCCGATCATGCGGGTCGATTAGATTGCGAAGAGACTCCTTATCCGCAACGCGATATTTTTCTCAAAGCCTATCAAGCGGCACTGAGTGTCGATGTACAACAGGTGATCCATGATGGTTTTCAAGGGAAAGCGATCAAAGAAGAGCTGGATAAACGACGGATCGCAGCGATTAGCGCGGTGTAAATCTTTCTCTTCTCAACTCGCAATTCAAAATGCGAGTTGCGATAGCAGAAAAAACAAAACGCCCTGCATTGCAGGGCGTTCTTTAAAGTAATGATGCTAAGCTGTACCCCGTGGGATTAAGCTTGGCCTTTCACTTCTTTAAGACCGTTGAAAGGAGCACGACCAGCTAGCGCTTCTTCAATACGGATTAGTTGGTTGTACTTAGCAACACGGTCAGAACGGCTCATAGAACCCGTTTTGATTTGACCTGCAGCTGTACCTACTGCTAGATCAGCGATAGTTGCATCTTCAGTTTCGCCAGAACGGTGAGAGATTACCGCTGTGTAACCTGCGTCTTTAGCCATCTTAATTGCAGCTAGAGTCTCAGTTAGAGAACCGATTTGGTTGAACTTGATAAGGATTGAGTTAACGATACCTTTCTCAATACCTTCTTTAAGGATCTTAGTGTTAGTAACGAATAGATCGTCACCCACTAGCTGAATTTTGTCGCCTAGAAGTTCAGTTTGGTGTTTGAAACCAGTCCAATCAGACTCGTCCAAACCGTCTTCGATAGAAACGATTGGGAATTGCTCAACAAGGCCCGCTAGGTAGTGGTTGAACTCTTCTGAAGTGAACGTTTTGCCTTCACCTTTCATGTTGTAGATGCCAGCGTCTTTGTCAAAGAACTCAGATGCTGCACAGTCCATCGCTAGAGTGATGTCTTTGCCTAGCACGTAGCCAGCCGCTGCAACCGCTTCAGCAATAACTTCTAGCGCTTCAGCGTTAGATTTTAGGTTAGGAGCGAAACCACCTTCGTCACCAACAGCAGTGTTGTAGCCTTTAGACTTGAGAACTTTAGCTAGGTTATGGAATACTTCAGCACCCATACGAACTGCTTCTTTAAGAGTTTTTGCGCCAACAGGTTGGATCATGAACTCTTGGATGTCTACGTTGTTATCTGCGTGCTCGCCACCGTTGATGATGTTCATCATTGGTAGAGGCATAGAGAATTGGCCAGCAGTACCGTTTAGCTCAGCAATGTGCTCGTATAGAGGCATGCCTTTCGCAGCCGCAGCCGCTTTTGCGTTCGCTAGAGAAACCGCTAGGATTGCGTTTGCACCGAAGTTAGATTTGTTTTCAGTACCATCAAGGTCAATCATCACTTGGTCGATAGCTGCTTGATCTTTAGCATCTTTGCCAACTAGAGCATCAGCAATTGGGCCGTTTACAGCTGCAATCGCTTTAAGAACACCTTTACCTAGGAAACGTGATTTGTCACCGTCACGTAGCTCAAGAGCTTCGCGAGAACCAGTAGATGCACCAGATGGCGCAGCTGCCATACCTACGAAACCGCCTTCTAGGTGAACTTCAGCTTCTACTGTTGGGTTACCACGTGAGTCGATGATTTCGCGACCTAGAACTTTAACGATCTTAGACATTAATGTTTCCTCTCGTTGAATTTAAATGTCAAAACTATAAAGGGCAGCAGCACAACAATTGCAACTGCCCGTATCCTTGTTACTTCTCTGATTCACCGCGTTGGAACTCACCTGCCGCTTTAATAAAGCCTGCAAATAGTGGGTGACCATCACGAGGGGTTGACGTGAATTCTGGGTGGAACTGAGCTGCTACAAACCATGGGTGAGCAGGGTTCTCAATCACTTCAACCAACTTCTTATCAGCAGACAGACCTGATACTTTCAAGCCGGCTTTTTCGATCTGCGGACGAAGTTTATTATTAACTTCATAACGGTGACGATGACGTTCATGAATGGTTGCACTACCGTAAAGCTCATACGCTTTAGTGCCTTTTTCTAAGTGGCATAGCTGCGAACCAAGGCGCATAGTACCACCAAGATCAGACTTTTCAGTACGCTCTTCTACGTTACCTTCGTCATCTACCCATTCAGTGATCAAGCCTACCACAGGGTATTGAGTCTCTTTGTTAAATTCTGTTGAATGCGCACCTTTCATACCCGCAACATTACGTGCGTATTCGATCAGCGCCACTTGCATACCTAGACAAATCCCTAGGTAAGGAACTTTGTTTTCGCGGGCATATTGCGCAGCAAGAATTTTGCCTTCGATACCGCGATCACCAAAACCGCCAGGTACGAGGATTGCGTCCAAACCAGTCAGCACTTCCGCACCTTTGGTTTCAACGTCTTGAGAATCGATGTATTTAATTTTCACGCTCAAACGGTTTTTCAAACCTGCGTGTTTCAGTGCTTCGTTAACCGATTTGTAAGCATCAGGCAATTCAATGTATTTACCGACCATCCCGATCACCACTTCAGCGGTTGGGTTAGCCTCTTCGTAAATCACTTGTTCCCATTCAGAAAGATCCGCTTCCGGTGCTTTAATACCAAAACGGTTACAAACGATATCATCCAAACCTTGAGCTTTGATCAGTTGAGGGATCTTGTAGATAGAATCAACATCTTTCATCGAGATAACGGCTTTTTCAGGCACGTTACAGAACAAAGCAATTTTCTTACGTTCGTTCGCTGGGATAACGCGATCGCTACGACAAACCAAAATATCAGGCTGAATGCCGATAGAAAGCAGCTCTTTAACTGAATGTTGAGTCGGTTTGGTTTTCACTTCACCAGCAGCGGCAAGGTAAGGAACTAAAGTCAGGTGCATAAACATCGCGTGTTCACGGCCCACTTCAATCGCAAGCTGACGAATCGCTTCCATAAATGGCAATGACTCGATATCACCAACGGTTCCGCCTACTTCAACGATAGCGACATCGTGACCTTCAGAGCCTGCGATAACGCGATCTTTAATCGCATTAGTGATGTGTGGAATAACCTGAATCGTTGCACCTAGGTAGTCACCGCGGCGCTCTTTACGCAATACATCGGCATAAACACGACCAGCAGTAAAGTTATTGCGCTTGGTCATTTTGGTACGAATAAAACGTTCGTAGTGACCAAGGTCAAGGTCAGTTTCAGCGCCATCTTCCGTGACAAACACTTCACCATGTTGAGTTGGGCTCATTGTGCCTGGGTCAACGTTGATGTAAGGGTCAAGCTTCATCATAGTCACTTTAAGACCACGAGCTTCTAAAATCGCCGCAAGAGATGCTGCCGCAATACCTTTACCTAGAGAGGATACAACCCCGCCAGTAACAAAAATGTAATTTGTCGTCATGTTTAACCTGAAATTGGTTGAATGAGGGAAATGGATTTCTTCTGGACGGGATAAAAATATACCAGAAGCCCTTATTCGCTACAACGTGAAATCTATCACACTGTCATTTTTTATTTTTTGCTTCAAATCAAAGAGCACCGCTTGATATGGCTTATCACACCACTCAAATGAGTCAAATTTGTCTCAATGGGTGGGTTTTATTGTGGATTGCCAACACAGGGTATTACTTCGACTCCAAGCGCTTCACTTCATTCCACATCGCATCCAACTCTTCGAGAGAAAAATCGGTCAAGGTTTTGTGCTGACGTGCCACAAGCATTTCAATACCTTTAAATCGACGTGAAAACTTTCGATTTGCTTTATTTAACGCCACTTCTGGATCAATTTTTAAGTGCCGAGCAAAGTTAACGGTGGCAAATAATAGATCGCCCATTTCATCCTCTACTCGAACCGGATCAGGGTTAATTTGCAACGCCTCTTCCATGACTTCTTCGATCTCTTCTTGGACTTTATCAACCACTGGGCCGATAGAATCCCAATCAAAGCCATATTGGGCACACTTTTTTTGAATCTTTGTAGCACGTAAAAGAGACGGAAAAGCGTGTGGTATTGAGTCTAGAATACTTTGATCTTTTTTTCCTGCTTGTACCTTTTCTTTGGCTTTTTCAGCTTCCCAATTGGCGTTGATTTGCGCTTCATCCTCAAACTTGGCACCCGCAAAAACATGAGGATGGCGGCGCGTAAGTTTTTCATTCACCGTTTCAACAACTTGCGAGAAATCAAACAACCCTTGCTCTTTCGCCATTTGACTATAAAAAATAACTTGAAATAGCAAGTCACCTAATTCTTCTTTGAGATTAGGCCAATCTTGGTTGTGGATCGCTTCCACCACTTCATAGGTCTCTTCGATTGTGTAAGGAACAACCGTGTCAAAAGTTTGCTTGATATCCCAAGGACAACCTGTTTTTGTGTCACGCAACTGTGCCATGATCTGTTCCAGTTGTTCAATTGGGTGGCTCATTTATCCGCTCCTTACATCAATATTTAAAATAAAAAAGCGAGCAGTCATTGCCACTCGCCTTTGAAAACCCAAGGCGCTTGCGTCGCGATTTAATTGCGATTCACGCCAATAAGAGTGTTACTGTGATATGACATTTAGCCTAGGCGTTTCACCAACATTACATCTTTGATCTGCTCTACTCGCATTGATACTCGTGACAACGCTTCGATATTGCTCACTTCAAGATCAAAATCCATGATGATCAACTGTCTTTTGTAGTCGCTACGACTTTTCATGCTGATGACTTTCACTTTCTCATTCGCAAGCAGGGTGGTGATGTCTTTGAGTAACCCACCTCGCTCCATCGCTTCAACGCGCAAAGTCAAAATATAGGTTCCAACAAACCCGCGTCCCCAAACGGTATCAATGATGCGTTCAGGTGCGTGATGGCTCAGCTCTTCTAGCTGTTCACAGTCACTGCGATGGACTGAAATACCACGCCCTTGAGTAATGTAACCTTTGATCTCATCACCCGGGATAGGTTGGCAACAGCGCGCTAGGTGTGTCATGAGGTTATCTACCCCTTCCACTACAACGGCATCTTTATGCGCTCGATGTGGCTGAGCTGGACGAGTTTGCGCATCTTGTAATTTTTGCAGTGCTTGTTGATCTTCTTGCTCAGCAGTCGGCTTATTCACCAACGCATTGATGTGATTGACGATTTGGTTGATTCGCAAATCACCACTGCCAATGCCGACGTACAGCTCGTCAGGCGTATTGACGTTAAAACGTTTGAGCGCATATTTATCGGCATCTTTTAATGTGGCACCGATTTTGGCTAATTCTGATTCGAGGATCTCTCGTCCGGCTTCAAGGTTTTTCTCGCGGCCTTGTTTACGGAACCAAGCGTTAATCTTGGCGCGCGCACGGCCTGAATGGACAAACCCCGTTGCTGGATTTAGCCAATCACGCGACGGATTCGGCTCTTTTTGAGTGATAATTTCAACTTGATCACCCATAGATAATTTATGAGTAAATGGAACAATACGACCCGCTACTTTGGCACCGATACAGCGATGCCCCACTTCAGAGTGAATATGGTAGGCAAAATCGAGCGGCGTGGCTCCCATGGGTAAATCAACCACATCACCACGAGGTGTAAAGGCGTAAACGCGATCATCAAAAACTTGACTACGCAGCTCGTCGATCATCTCACCCGAATCAGACATCTCTTCTTGCCAATCAAGAAGCTTACGCAACCAAGTAATTTTCTCATCGTAACCGCTGCGGGCAACCGTTGCGCCCTCTTTATATTTCCAGTGCGCAGCAACCCCAAGTTCAGATTCTTCATGCATCTGCTTAGTACGAATTTGAATTTCGATAGTTTTGCCTTCCGGCCCTAAAATCACGGTATGAATGGATTGATAGCCATTCGGTTTTGGATTAGCAACGTAATCATCAAATTCGCTAGGCAGGTGTTTGTATTTGGTATGAACTACGCCCAAGGCGGCGTAGCAGTCTTGCAGTTGATCAGCAATAATGCGAACCGCGCGCACATCAAACAGTTCATCAAAAGCCAACCCTTTTTTCTGCATTTTGCGCCAGATACTATAAATATGCTTAGGACGGCCACTCACTTCGGCATTGATATGACAAAGCTTCATCTCGGCGCGCAGATCTTCTACAAAATCGTGAATATATTGTTCGCGCACGATGCGGCGCTCTGAAAGCTGCTTAGCAATTTGTTTGTAGGTATCGGACTGCTGGTAGCGAAATGCGTAATCTTCAATTTCCCATTTGAGCTGACCAATACCCAAACGGTTTGCTAAAGGGGCATAGATATTGGCGCACTCTTTGGCTGCCACACGGCGAATTTCGTCAGGTTCATCTTTTACTTCACGCAAATTACAGATGCGCTCCGCTAATTTGATCACCACGCAACGAAAATCATCCACCATCGCAAGCAACATTCGGCGAACGTTATCCACCTGCTCTGAAGCTTCACTGCCTTGCAAGGTGACGTTTAACTGACCAAGTGCCGCCATCTCTTCGACACCATCAATCAGCTTCACTATGCCTTTACCGTAAGTCTCTTCTAATGCCTCACGGTCGAAAAACCCACTGCTGACGATAGGAAAGAGCTGAGCCGCAACCAAGGTGGAGCGATCCATCGATAAAGTAATCAGGATTTCGATCATTTCGCGGCCACGCCACAGCAGCAGCGGTCCTTTGGCCTGACCTTCTAATAACGTTTCACACTGACGGTAGACATCCGTCAGTTTAGAGGCTGTGCTTTTATCTTGATGTAAACTCGCAATCCATTTATCTAGCTCAAACTGTTCGTCTGGATTCAAGTGTGCGCTTCGTACCGCAACCATCTGATTCGTCCTAGTTTTATAGTTTGTGGTATTCGACTAACTTCAACTGAGTTAGTTCTCTGCCTACCGACTTTTTACAAATAGCGCCATCGATTCTAAATGACTGGTAT
The DNA here is from genome assembly GCF_963875605.1 of Vibrio sp. V04_P4A5T148. Classification (NCBI taxonomy): domain Bacteria; kingdom Pseudomonadati; phylum Pseudomonadota; class Gammaproteobacteria; order Vibrionales; family Vibrionaceae; genus Vibrio; species Vibrio sp. V04_P4A5T148. The sequence continues at coordinate 30,828 of NZ_CAWNMS010000030.1, read as the reverse complement.
GCGGAAACATATCCAACATGCCAAGTTTCATCAATTTATAACCTTGGCTGAGTAAACTTTGACTGTCTCTTGCCAGTGTTGCAGGGTTACAAGAAACATACACCACGCGCTGAGCGCCGAGCTTAGCCAATTGGTCGACAATTCCTGCCGCCCCCGCTCGCGCTGGGTCGAGTAATACTTTAGCAAATTTTTGCTTTGCCCACGCTTGCGTTGACATATCTTGTTCCAAATTTGCTTGGTAGAACGAGATATTGTCGATTTGATTGCGCGGCGCGTTTTGTGTCGCTTGCTCAACCATCTCATCCACACCTTCAATGCCCACCACCGATTGAGCGTATTGGGCCATCGGCAAACTAAAGTTCCCTACGCCACAAAATAGGTCTAACACTCGGTCATCCTCAGTTAAGGCTAACCATTCCAATGCTTGAGCCACCATTTTTTGGTTTACTTGGCGATTCACCTGAATAAAGTTGGAGGGCAAAAATTCGATAACTGGTCCGGTTTCACTGTAGCTCGCCATCTCTCCGTGCAGCCGTTCGAGCTGATCGCTTTCTGGCATCACATATAAAGTGAGATGATACTGCTGAGCAAACGCCAGCAGCGCCGCGTGATCTTCGCTTGGCAGCGGCTGAAGATGGCGTAGCACCATCACAGCGCCCTGATCGCCGAGCACCAATTCAACGTGACCAATCGCTTGCTGCGATTTAAATTGCGTTAACAGCGATTGGATCGGTGTGAGTAGTGTGTTGAGTTGTGGCTCTAGCACTGGGCAATCCGTAACGTTAACGATTTGCTTGCTCTGCTTTTTACGAAAGCCAAATTGCAGCTGTTGCTGCTTTTTATCCCACAACACGCTGATGCGGGCGCGGCGGCGATACCCTTTATCAGCGCAACTTATTGCGGGGCTCAATGCTAACGTTTGTCCGGCGAACTTACTCATCAATTGCGAAAGCGTTTGCTCTTTGTGCGCCACCTGCGCACTGTGCTCTAAATGCTGCAGATCGCAACCACCACATTGATCGTAATGGCGACAAAATGGCATCACGCGTTGTTCACTGGCCGTTAAGACTTTAATCAACTGACCGCGAGAATATTTACTTTTGCTTTCAGTTAGCTGCATCAGCACTTGCTCACCGGGCAGCGCGCCATCAACAAAAAGCAGTTTATTATGTTGATAAGCGATACCTGCACCTTGATGATCAAGCCGTTCAATCAATACCGTTTGATGTTTTGTTTCTAATTGCGTTTTCTTTTTCGGTTGGAAAAAACGTGCCATGCTCTGTGCCTAAGTAAAATTAAATCGATGTTTTTTGCCCTAGCGTCACTATTTAGTGCGGGGATGATTGTCGAACTTACTCGACTTGATTAAGCTAGCCGTCAATTAAACGATTTTCGTACAGGCTTGCTCATCAAATTGCGGGCTATTTTCCCATATCCACACCACGATGTTTAGATAATAATGACCAGATATGGCTTACGCGCGCGCGTTATTACTTTAACCTTAGCTCCAACCTTGATTATCGGCTTGTTGCTCAGTGCCTTTTTCTCGTTCAATCGCTACCATGATCTGGAAAAACAAGTGATCAATGCAGGGGCGAGTATCATTGAGCCCTTGGCCATTGCCAGTGAAGACGCCTTAAAAAATCAAAGCCGTGAGTCGGTACGCCGCATTATCAGCTATGCGCATCGGAAAAACTCTAAATTTGTCCGCAGTATTGCGGTGTTTGACGCCAACCACGAACTGTTTGTCACCTCGAACTTCCACCCTAACTTTGAAAGCTTAACTTACCCGAAAGATAAGCCTATTCCGATTTTAAGCAGTTCCTATCTCACCGAAAACACCTTAATATTGCGCACGCCGATTTTGGCTGAAAACCGTCTAACCGAAGGCATAAATGCCAATACATCAACGCCTGCACTCGGCTATATCGCGATTGAATTGGATCTCTCTTCATTGCGTTTACAACAGTATCAAGAGGTCTTTTCCGCCTTTTTAGTACTTGCGCTTGGGCTCGGTTTATCGGGAATGTTCGCATTCCGACTCCTGCACGATGTGACTCGCCCTATCTCACACATGAAAAACATGGTGGATAGAATTCGTCGCGGCCACCTTGATGTGCGGATCGAAGGCAAAATGCACGGTGAGTTAGATTCGCTCAAAAAAGGGATCAACGCGATGGCGGTATCGCTATCGGAATATCACGTCGAAATGCAGCACAGTATCGACCAAGCCACCTCGGATTTGCGAGAAACCTTAGAGCAGTTGGAAATCCAAAACGTTGAATTGGACATTGCCAAAAAACGCGCCCAAGAAGCCGCGCGCATAAAATCAGAATTTCTTGCCAACATGTCCCATGAGTTGCGAACGCCGCTTAATGGTGTGATTGGCTTCACCCGCCAAATGCTCAAAACCCAGTTGACGAATAGCCAAGCAGATTACTTACAAACCATTGAAAAATCGGCTAATAACTTATTGAACATCATCAATGACATTTTGGATTTCTCCAAGCTAGAAGCCGGTAAGTTAGCACTGGAAAATATTCCGTTCGAGTTTCAAGAGAGTTTGGAAGAGGTGGTTAACCTCCAAGCGACCAGTGCTCATGAAAAAGGATTGGAAATCACTCTTAAAGTGGATCAAAAAATCCCAGCAGGCTTGGTAGGTGACCCACTTCGTATCCAACAAGTGTTGACCAACCTTGTCGGTAACTCGATTAAGTTCACCGAACGTGGCAACATCGACATCAGTGTTGAATTGCGCTCACAACGCGACAATGTGGTTGAGCTGCAATTTATGGTGCGCGACACCGGCATTGGTATTTCAGAGCGCCAACAAGCACAGCTGTTCCAAGCCTTTAGCCAAGCCGATGCCAGTATTTCTCGTCGCTACGGCGGCACTGGACTTGGTTTGGTTATTACTCAGAAATTGGTCAGCCACATGGGCGGCGAAATTAGCCTCACCAGCCGCCTTCACCAAGGTTCCACCTTCTGGTTTACGCTGCGTCTTAATACCACTGAAATGCCGATGAGCGACTGGCTTGACCCACATATTTTGAGCAATAAACAGCTGTTGCTCGTTGAACCCAATATGCAAGCCGCCTCCATCATCCAGCAAATGTTGGTGCAGGCAGGGTTAACCGTCACATATCGAGCGGTGATGCCAGAAGAGACGGATCGCTTCGATTATGTATTACTCAATTTAGCCCCAAGTAGAGAGACTGATTTAGATTTGGTTGAGCAGTGGGTCACAAAGGCTATTCAGCTTGCCGACAACGTGATTATCGGTACACCAAGTACCGAGCTCGCCCTATCCGATTATTTAATGCAGCATCATCCAGTGCAGTGCATTACCAAGCCACTGTCGCGTAAAAAATTGCTGCAACTGTTAATCGCGCACCAACCGGTACAGCCTGCCATTCAAGATCTACCGATCACACTCGATACACTGCCCCTGAAAGTAATGGCAGTGGATGATAACCCTGCCAACCTCAAACTGATCATGGCCCTGCTGCAAGAACGTGTTGAAACCGTCATTGCTTGCACGAATGGCCAAGAAGCGGTCGAACAAGCAAGCCGCCAGAAATTTGATATGATTTTGATGGACATCCAAATGCCACAGATGGATGGGGTCACCGCTTGCCAGGAAATTAAGAAAACGGTACTCAATCACCAAACGCCCGTGATTGCGGTAACGGCTCATGCAATGATCGGAGAGCGCGATCGTCTGCTGAAAGAAGGAATGGATGATTACCTCACTAAGCCGATTGAAGAGCACATCTTGCAGCAAGTGTTAGCACACTGGAACCCCTACGCCAACCGTAAACAGTTGGAGAAATTACAACTCACAGAACAAGTTATGCCGTCGCCGTCACAGGAAGCTGAGCAGCCTAATCACACCATTATCATTGACTGGCAAAATGCACTCAAACAATCAGCCAACAAGGAAGATTTGGCCAAAGAGCTGCTACAGATGCTAGTTGATTCGATTCCGCAGGTGAGCCAAGTCGTCAGTATGGCGTTGGAAGATGATGAATACTCTACTCAAGATCTACTGCACCATATTCATAAACTGCACGGCAGTTGCTCATACAGTGGCGTACCCCGCTTGAAAAAAGTGTGCGCGGCGCTCGAACAGGCATTGCGCTCCGGCAAATCCATCAGCGATGTCGAACCGGAATTATTTGAGTTACAAGATGAGATGGACAAAGTGATCGCTACCGCTAAACCGTATTTAAGCGAATGAGCAATTTAACCGAAGAGACAATTTAACCGAATGAAAAAAGGGGCTTGCCGCGCAGTTGCCATGTTTGCTTATCAGCAAGCAGAGAAGATTGACAGATTAAGACTCTAAAATCACCGTCGCCACCGCATAATGACGCTCATCAGAAATGGTTAGGTGAATGTGATTCACACCGGCTGTGGCAGCCAACTGCTTAGCCTTACCTGATAGTGTTAGCACGGGTTTTCCGTTGGCGTCGTTGGTGACGGTAAAATCCTGAAAGCTAACGCCATGCGCAATACCCGTACCAAGCGCTTTAGATGCCGCTTCTTTAGCGGCAAAACGTTTCGCTAAATAGCGCCCTTTTTTCTTGAGCGAATGGAACACCGCCAATTCATCTTGGGTTAGCACCCGCTCGGCAAAAGCATCGCCACTGCGTGACAATGCTTTTTCTATGCGTTCAATTTCCGCAATATCAGTCCCTAAGCCGATAATCGCCATCGGTAGACCTTATTTGCGAGCCGCTTGCATGATGGCTTTCATATCGGCGACCGACTTCTCCAAACCATCAAATACAGCACGCCCGATAATCGAGTGCCCAATGTTGAGTTCGTAAATTTCAGGCAGTGCAGCAATGGCAGCTACGTTGTGGTAAGTCAAACCGTGACCAGCGTTCACCGTAATGCCCAAATCACTTGCATAGCTCGCTGCCGCCGCAATTTTCTTTAACTCATCTTGCTGATCCGCTTCGGTTGTTGCATCGGCGTAATGACCAGTATGCAATTCAATAAACGGTGCACCGCAAGTTTTAGCTGCGTTAATCTGCTCACGATCAGCATCAATAAACAGAGAGACTTTGATGCCTGCAGCGGTCAGTTTTTCGGTTGCCGCTTTCACTTTGTCAAGCTGTCCTAATACGTCCAGCCCACCTTCCGTCGTTAGTTCTTCACGCTTTTCAGGCACTAAACACACAAATTCAGGCTGAGTTTGCAGAGCAATATCAATCATTTCGTCGGTAACGGCCATCTCAAGGTTCATTCGAGTTTGCAACGTCTCGCGTAAAATACGCACATCGCGATCCTTGATATGGCGTCGGTCTTCACGTAGGTGAATGGTAATGCCATCGGCTCCGGCACGCTCTGCCATTTCAGCAGCATGCACGGGATCTGGGTATTTAGTACCGCGGGCATTTCGTAACGTGGCGATGTGATCGATATTAACGCCTAAGTAAATTGCGCTCATTTTCCTATACTCCGTACTCTGGAAAAACTAGACATGGGCAGGAAAAGCTCCCTGCTTTTTAAAGGTTTGCCGCCAAGATACGGCTTTAACGCTATGCGTGTAAAGCGTTTTGCCGCTTGAAGCTGCTCTTTACTGACAAAGCGCCGCTCACTAATGGCAATCAACTCATCGCCCATAAACGTGAGGTTATCGCGCCTAACAGAAGCGATAAAACCTTTTTGCTCGCGATAGCGATAAGTCATGCGAGGATCGATGGCTTCTCCCGTTCCGGCGCAATGCAAGAAATCAACGCCATAACCCATTGAAGCTAGCAACGCGAGTTCAAAACGGCGCAGTGCTGGTTCTGGATTTTTACACTGAGCCAACTCGGTGAGTGCATGCAGATAATCATGGAACAGACCCGGGCAAGGCACTTCTTGCGCAAGTACACGGCCAATCAGCTCATTGACGTACATGGCAGAATAGAGATGAATACCACTGAGCGGTAAGCCAAGGCTAATCGGTTCAGCTTGGCGCAAGGTTTTCATTGAACCGTTGCCTGACCATTTGAGCAATAAGGGGGTAAAAGGTTGCAGCGCACCTTTTAAGTTCGATCGTTTACTGCGTGCGCCTTTGGACATTAAGGTAACGCGGCCATACTCCTCGCTAAACACATCAAGGATTAGGCTCGACTCGCTATAAGGACGTCGATGAAGGACAAAACAGCGCTGTAAACCGTCTGACATATCAGCACTCAAAGGTGAGCGATGTTCTCGCCCACCTCGAATAGAGGTTATAGATCGTCAATATAACCAAGGCTACGAAGGGCACGTTCATCATCTGCCCACCCGGATTTCACTTTCACCCAAGTTTCTAGGTAAACCTTGCGACCAAACAACTCTTCCATATCTAAACGTGCTTCACGGCCGATGGTTTTAATTTTTTCACCACCTTTGCCGATCACCATTTTTTTCTGGCCGCTGCGTTCAACGAGGATCAACGCGTTAATATGAAAACCATCGGTTTCAGGGTTATAGTCAAAACGTTCAATTTCAACGGTTACTGAATACGGCAGCTCTTCACCAGTAAAGCGCATCAGTTTTTCACGCACAATCTCGGAAGCCATGAAACGCTGTGAGCGATCGGTCACATACTCTTCAGGGAAGTGATGCGTGGCTTGAGGTAAATGCTCACGCACATGTTTGCGCAATACATCGACGTTTTTGCCATGTTTTGCCGCAATCGGCACGACATCAACAAATTCCATCTTCTTCGATAGCTCTAACATGTGCATCATTACATCGTTACGATCTTTCACGTTATCGACTTTATTGACACACAACACTACAGGGAAATTAGCATTGCGTAACTTGTTGAGCACCATTTCATCATCGGCGGTCCACTGAGTGCCATCGACTAAAAACAGCACTAAGTTTACATCACTGAGTGAACTACTTGCCGCACGGTTCATCAAGCGATTAATCGCACGTTTTTCTTCGATGTGTAACCCCGGAGTATCAACGTAAATCGCTTGGTACGGCCCCTCTGTATCGACACCCATAATGCGGTGACGAGTGGTTTGAGGCTTGCGCGATGTGATGGATATCTTTTGTCCCAGTAAGTTATTCAGCAGGGTTGATTTCCCAACATTGGGGCGACCCACAATGGCGATAAAACCACAGTGCTGCTCACCACTTTCGGGAGTTGCTTCATTGCTGTTGGTGTTTGATGCGAAGTACGCATCCAAATCAAATTCGTTATCAGCCATTTGTCAGTTGCTCTAGTGCAATTTCAGCCGCCGATTGTTCAGCTTTACGACGACTGGTGCCTTTACCAATTACAGGCGTTCCCATTCCTGCTACATCACACGATACCGTAAATTCTTGGTTGTGTGCTTCACCTTTAATATTAGTCACTGTGTAGATAGGCAGTTGCTTTCTTCTACCTTGCAGAAACTCTTGTAGGCGAGTTTTTGGGTCTTTTTGCGATACGCCCGGCTCAATGGCGTCAAGGCGCTCTTGATACCAGCTCAAAATAATACGTCGTACTACTTCGGTATCGCTGTCTAAATAAATCGCACCAATGATGGCTTCTACGGCATCAGCAAGGATTGAATCACGGCGGAAACCACCACTTTTCAACTCACCTGGACCTAATTTTAAGTAATCTCCTAGGCAAAATTCTCTGCCCAGTTCAGCCAATGTGTGACCACGCACAAGCGTAGCGCGCATACGACTCATATCCCCTTCGTTAATTTTAGGGAAACGGTGGTATAGCTCATCAGCGATGACAAAACTTAAAATTGAATCGCCCAGAAACTCAAGACGTTCATTGTGCTTACCATTTGCACTGCGATGTGTCAGTGCTAAGGAAATAAACTCGGGATCATTAAATGAATAACCGAGTTTAGTTTCTAATTTACTAATTGGAGAATTCATGCTCTCTCGATGTAGTGATGGCTAGCCAAAGCTAGCCTAGTTAATGCCACCAATGCGGTTAAAACGCACACAAGTTGGGATCCACGAAGGTAAAACGCTATCGGCACCACGTTCAAATTCAAAACTTATCCAAATACCGACCGCTTTACCGACTAAGTTTGCTTCTGGAACAAAGCCCCAGTAACGGCTATCAGCACTGTTGTCACGGTTATCACCCATCACAAAATACTGACCTTGAGGAACAACCCATTCATTAACGCCATGGCGTGGCTGATAAGCATCAACACGATCACGACGCAATGGATTGATCAAAATCTGGTGTTCAACCTGACCTAACTTTTCATTCACTTGAATTAAAGGGATGCCATTTTGGTTGAACTCACTCTCTTCAACATTGGACAGTTTGACCTGTTTACATTCTGTTGAACCTTGAGCTTGAATACAAATCTCTTTGTTGCTGCTATAACGAACTGTGTCGCCCGGCATGCCGACCACGCGCTTGATGTAGTCAATGCTTGGTTGCGGCGGGTATTTAAACACCACGACATCACCACGCTCTGGTTTACCAGTTTCGACCAGTTGAGTACGCCATACTGGGTCTTTCAAACCGTAAGCGTATTTCTCAACTAAGATGAAGTCGCCCACCAGCAACGTCGGCATCATTGAGCCAGATGGAATCTGAAAAGGTTCGTACACAAAAGAGCGTAGCACCAGCACAAAAGCAATCACAGGGAAGATGGAAACACTGTTTTCAATCCACCAAGGTTGCGCGGAAATTTTGGCGCTGAGTTTGTCATCCAAGCCGTTGGTTTGCGCTTCAATAGCGGCCATCTTCTGTTGACGTTTTTTCGCCCACACCAACTTCTCCAGCACCCAAACTATGCCAGTCACTAATGTGACGATCACCAAGATGAGTGAAAATGTATTCGCCATGGAGTTCCCTTATCTAAAAATACGAAAGTGAAAGAGCCGAAACTCTTTCACTTAAATGGTGACTGCTGCATGCATAAGAACAAAGCAATGCTTAATCTTTACCTACGTGCAAAATGGCAAGGAAGGCTTCTTGTGGCAACTCAACATTACCAATTTGCTTCATGCGCTTCTTACCTTCTTTCTGCTTCTTAAGCAGTTTTTTCTTACGGCTAATATCACCACCGTAACATTTCGCCAGTACGTTTTTACGCAGCTGCTTCACGGTTGAACGAGCAATAATGTGGTTACCGATCGCCGCTTGAATCGCGATATCAAACATTTGGCGAGGGATAAACTCTTTCATTTTCTCAACCACTTGACGACCGCGCGTTTGCGAATTGTCTTTGTGAGTGATGATGGCTAGCGCATCCACTTTGTCACCATTTAGCAAGATATCCACACGGACCATGCTTGAAGCTTCAAAGCGTTGGAAACCATAATCAAGTGATGCATAACCACGAGAAGTTGACTTCAAGCGGTCAAAGAAATCAAGCACCACTTCGGCCATCGGTACATCATAAGTCAAGGCTACTTGGTTACCGTGATAGACCATATCAACCTGCACGCCACGTTTTTCAACGCACAACATAATGACGTTACCCAAATATTCAGAAGGGGTCAAAATGTTACAACGCGCAATCGGTTCACGAATCTCTTCAATGTCGTTCACCGCAGGCAATTTAGCAGGGCTATCAACATAAAGCATCGTGCCATCGGTCTTCTTCACTTCATAGACTACCGTTGGCGCAGTGGTGATAAGGTCAAGATCGTATTCGCGCTCTAAACGCTCTTGAATAATCTCCATGTGGAGCATACCCAAGAAACCACAACGGAAACCAAAACCAAGGGCGGCCGAACTTTCTGGCTCATAGAATAACGAGGCATCGTTTAGGCTCAGTTTACCTAACGCATCACGAAAGTTTTCGTAATCATCAGAAGAGACAGGGAAAAGCCCCGCATACACCTGCGGTTTCACTTTTTTAAAGCCTGGCAATGCTTTTTCACACGGATCTTTCGCGCTGGTCAGAGTATCACCTACAGGAGCGCCGAGAATGTCTTTAATACCACAAACCACCCAGCCCACTTCACCAGTGTTCAACATGGTTTTGTCGACTTGTTTTGGCGTAAAAATACCTAAACGGTCAATACCCCAAGTTTGGCCTGTGCTCATCACTTTAATCTTGTCATTTTTCTTCAGCGCACCATTTTTCACTCGCACTAAAGAGACAACACCTAAGTAGTTATCAAACCAAGAATCGATGATTAACGCTTGCAGCGGCGCAGCAGGATCGCCCTCAGGAGCCGGAATACCAGAAACGATTTTTTCTAGCACTTCATCCACGCCAAGGCCTGTTTTCGCAGAGCAGCGCACTGCGTCAATAGCATCAATGCCGACGATATCTTCAATTTCTTCCGCTACGCGTTCAGGCTCTGCGGCTGGCAAATCAATCTTATTTAGGATTGGGACAACTTCAAGGTCCATTTCAATGGCGGTATAACAGTTAGCCAATGTTTGCGCTTCAACGCCTTGACCAGCATCCACCACCAATAGAGCACCTTCACAGGCGGCTAAAGAACGGGAAACTTCATAAGAAAAGTCAACGTGTCCAGGAGTATCGATAAAGTTGAGCTGGTATGTCTCGCCATCGTTTGCTTTGTAATCGAGCGTCACACTCTGTGCTTTGATGGTGATGCCACGCTCACGCTCAAGGTCCATAGAGTCTAGAACTTGAGATTCCATTTCACGATCACTTAATCCACCACAAACTTGGATCAAACGGTCAGATAGGGTCGACTTACCATGGTCGATGTGGGCGATAATCGAAAAGTTACGAATGTGCTTCATAGATTTGGGATGACTAAACTCTTGAAAAAAGGGACATAAGAAAGCCACATCAAGCGGCGTTTCCATAAAGTTGGCCGATTCTACCCAATTTCGGTAGGGTTCGCATCATAAATTAGGCGATAGGTTCACCAAGGACTCGGACCAAAACCACCTCTTGCTGCGATCGTTTTTCAAGAACCACAGAGCAACGTTTGGCAATTCCGATCCCCAGCGCGATAAAAACAGCGGCCGTGATGATCACGATGCCCTCACCTAAACCGAGCCAAGGGGCCAAGAGGCTCTCACCCAGCCAAGCGCCGAACATCATCATAAAAAGCGGCACCAAATACACTAAGGCTGCCGATTGAAGCAAGCTTTTTTCGGGGAAACCGATTTCAACCGTCTGGCCTTGCTTCACTGGTTTTTTCGTATCGAGTTGCCATAACAGCGCTTTGTTACCAATCGCTTTCGATACGATCCCAGTACCACAACTTTTGGAGGACGAACAACTGCTGCAACTTGTCTGCTGCTGACAACTGAGTTCAACGTGAAACCCTTTAGCATCAGGTTGAACAGCGGTGACTGTTGCTAACGCCGTCATCATGGTTTGGTTGCCTCTGTTGAGGGCGCCGCAGGCTGGACAAACGTCACCGATTGAGCAATGCGCTGCGCCGTTGCCGGTGGAATATCACCGACCACTGAGATTTCATTGTTTCCTTTCACCACACTATGCAGGGTACGGCGACCTTGACGAACCAGTTGGCCTTTCAGCGAATGGTTGTCACTATCGGAAATATAGACAGAAAAACTAAATAGCCCATCACTGAACATCTGGCTCTCTACCAAACGCTCAGTAATCGCCATGCGGTAACGGTTAAGCTCTTTGGGTTCAAAGCCTTCAGGTTTCCAACTCACTTGCCAAAAACTTTCCGTAAGGTTGCCTTTCGGTAACGTTAATACCTCGGGTAACTCAACGTCATTTAGCCCTTGCATCGCCTGCGCTAATTTGTCGCTAATGGCATAAGAGATAGTGCGATATTGCTCAAGCACCTCGCCGTCGCGATCGACTAAATCAGCTCGCAATGGCAAGTTACTGGTTTCATCTACCCACAAAATATAGGAATAGCGTAAGCCATCTTTCGGCACCACTCGTACCACTTGGCAAGCCGTACCCGCTTCACGTGCACGGCCAACTTTGACGAAATCGTAGTAACGGCCTAATTCGGTGACATTGCTGGTTAGCATCGGAATCGTCGGCGCAACCATAGTGCTTGACTCAATGGTGAACGGTTCTACCCCAGGTTCAATGTAGCTCACTTCATTGCCACGGCGAATCACTTCACGGATCGGGCCGCTGAGATAAACGAGATGCGCAAATTGCTGATCGCCTTGACTTGCATGACGATACAGCAGTGGATCGATGCTGTTTTTCTTAATCAGAATGTAAGACAGCTCATAATTTAAATGCTGACTGGCCTCGTTCATTTGAAGCAACAAAGCCTCTGCAGGTTGGTCTTCTGCAAAGGCTAATGTAGAGTTCAAACTGAACAGCGCCAGTGCACTGATCAGGAATTTATTCATTCAACTACCGATTCAAGTACATCGTTATGTGGGCTTGCACTTTCACTGTTCAGGCGAAGTTGCAGCTCGTAGTCTTGCAATAATGCGTTTACGCGGCGACGTTGTTCTTGCACGCGGCTTTCGCTGGTTTGGCGCTCTACTGAATCACGCGTTAAGCTCACTGGCTCTGCGCTGCCAGCCAACGGAATGGTTTGCAGTACGGGTAATTGGTCGTTTTGATTCACCCCTGAATCACGGCCACCGTATTGTTGAACACCTAAAATCACCACAAACGACACACACGCAGCAACCGCAACCTGGCCAAATTGGGAAAGCCAAGCCGGTAACTGCCGACGAGCTTGAGCTGGCGTCAGCTGAGACTCACGGCTTGCATCACGAAAATCAATAACCGAAGCAGATTGTAAACGACTGTGTGCGGGTTCGTCATCCAATGCTAGCGCAACGCTCTGTGCAATATCCCACTCAGCTCGGACTGGGGCATCTCCACGCATCACATCACCAACCAAATGGTAATTTTTCCACGTTTGCAAACTTTCTTGGTCGAGCTCTAATTCTTGAATGAGCGCTTTATCGACCATTTCCCCATCCATGAGTGCTGAAAGTCTTTCTTTGTCAGCCATTATTTATTCACCATTTTCGTTACCAGTTTGAGCGCTATAAAAGAGGTTTAATCTTCTTTTCTACCGCTTCACGAGCACGGAAGATGCGAGAACGCACCGTTCCTACAGGACAATCCATGACTTCTGCTATTTCCTCGTAACTTAAACCATCCAGTTCACGCAAGGTCATCGCAGTTTTCAAATCTTCAGGCAACGCTTCTATCGCACCAAAAACGACCCGCTGCAATTCTTTCGACAACGTAATGTTCTCAGGGTTCGATATTTCTTTTAATGCGTTGCCACTTTCGTAATATTCAGCATCTTCAGCATCAACATCGCTAGCGGGCGGTCTACGACTTTGGGCTACAATGTGATTCTTAGCGGTATTAACAGCAATACGGTATAGCCAAGTGTAAAAGGCACTCTCTCCGCGAAAACTTGGGATAGCCCGATACGCTTTGATGAACGCTTCTTGTGCGACATCGGCTACATCTCCGGAATTGCTCACATACCGAGAAATAAGGTTGCAGACTTTATTTTGGTACCTTAAAACCAAAAGGTTAAATGCTTGCTTATCTCCACTCTGAACTCGCTCAATCAATACTTGATCGGTCAGCTGCTCGTTCATTCGAGCCTGTACTCCTATTGTTATTCCCCTTACCTTCTCAGATATGGGCATTCATTATGCAAAATGTAGTATTGACACCACCGCTTACATGAGCACTATTGTGACTCAGGGGAGAATAGAAAGTTCCATTCTGTCTAAAAATATTTGCCAAGCATTATTCAATAAATGTGATCTAATTTCACTATAGGGGATCCCCAATATAGTGAGGGTCGATAAGACGAAAGACAATGGCATTTACAAAGTATTGCATCAAATCTTTCTCTACTGCTATTGGCTTGAAGCCATAGCGATACCGTTAGTGGATAAACCTTGCGGCTGAATCACTTCAAGAGTATAGATAGATGCAATGCATATTTAAAATGAGAGTTGGACAACTCTACTCTAGTTCGGGAATTTGAAAGTTTTATGAACGCAAACCGTGAACATCTATGCGATGTATTAGTCGTAGGCAGTGGCGCAGCGGGTTTATCGCTCGCACTACGCGTAGCAAAACACAGTAAAGTCATTGTACTGAGTAAGGGACCACGCAGTGAAGGTGCCACTTATTACGCCCAAGGGGGGATTGCTGCTGTTTTTGACGAATCAGACAGTATTGAGTCACACGTCGAAGACACTCAAATTGCGGGCGCAGGGATCTGTGAAGAGGATACTGTCCGTTTCATCGCCGAGCATGCTAAAGAGTGTGTTCAGTGGCTCATTGATGGCGGCGTTCCTTTTGACAGAGAAGAGAATGACAGTGATGAAGCACCTCGCTATCACTTAACTCGTGAAGGCGGCCATAGTCATCGCCGCATCTTGCACGCGGCTGACGCCACTGGCATGGCAATGCAAACCTCCTTGCAAGACAATGTTCATAATCACCCCAACATTACTATCCTTGAACGTCACAATGCACTGGATTTAATCACCGAAGATAAAATCGGTGGTGATAAAAAAAGAGTGGTTGGCGCTTATATTTGGAACCGCAATGAGGAACACGTTGAAACGATCCGCGCTAAGTTTGTCGTTTTAGCCACGGGCGGCGCCTCAAAAGTGTATCAATATACCTCTAACCCTGATGTTTCCTCAGGTGATGGTATCGCAATGGCGTGGCGTGCAGGATGCCGAGTGGCGAACCTTGAGTTCAATCAATTCCATCCAACTTGTCTTTTCCACCCTGAAGCACGTAATTTCCTACTAACAGAAGCACTACGTGGCGAAGGCGCTTTTTTAAGACGCCCAGACGGTTCACGATTCATGCTCGATTTTGATGAACGTGCCGAATTGGCTCCTCGTGATATCGTGGCTCGCGCCATCGACTATGAGATGAAGCGTTTAGGTGCTGATTGTATGTATCTGGACATCAGCCACAAACCGGCCGATTTTATTGAAAAACATTTCCCAACCATTTATACACGCTTGATGGATTTGGGCATTGATATGACCAAAGAGCCGATTCCGATTGTTCCTGCGGCGCACTACACTTGTGGTGGCGTTATTGTCAATAAACAAGGTAAAACGGATCTGCATAACCTGTATGCTATCGGAGAAGTTAGCTACACCGGTTTGCACGGTGCTAACCGAATGGCGTCGAACTCTCTATTAGAATGCGTCGTTTATGCCTGGTCAGCGGCAAAGGATATTTTAAAAGGATTACCAACGGCTCAGCTCCCACCAAGCTTACCCGGTTGGGATGAAAGTAAGGTCAATAACTCTGATGAAGAGGTCGTAATCCAACATAACTGGCATGAACTGCGCCTATTTATGTGGGATTACATGGGGATTGTCCGCACAGATAAGCGCTTAGAGCGAGCACTACGCCGCATTCAATTACTGCAACAAGAAACCCACGAATACTATAGTCATTTCCGCGTTTCAAATAACCTGCTTGAGCTGCGTAACTTACTGCAAGTGGCAGAGCTGATGGTGCGTTGTGCTATGCAACGTAAAGAGAGCCGCGGTTTGCACTACACGCTCGATTATCCAGAGTTAGCCGAAAATAGTGGCCCAACGATCCTAACGCCAGACGAGTAACCTCGCCAACGATCATCTGTTAGCGTCAAGTTGACCGAATGAATAAAGGAGCATTTATCGCTCCTTTATTGTTGGTGATTGGTTATGGGTAACCTGCCGAAGCTGCACCAATAAACGGCGATAATCCGCTTCCACACAACTGTCGCGCCACACTAGATAGCGCTTACCTTGTTGTGCATAAATGATCAACACCATAAACGCAAACTGTGTAGAAACCTTTTCAATGGACAGGTTCTGGTCGGCACATTGCCACTCACCGTGACTCGTGAGCTTGAATTGGCCGATTAAGCTAGGGACTAACAGTGAGGTACTCTTTTGCGCGGTGATAAGAGGTGCGTAAAATAAGGGGAGCGTTACAAGTGGAATCGGCGATATCAATAATGCCCACACGGCTATCATCAAAAAAATGAAGTTAGTAATGCGGGCAAAATGGGAAGGAAATAATACGAAATTAACGCACTTTACTGAGGTTGTGGGCAACAATTTTATCCACCATGGCCGCATGCCCAAGATTTTCGCTACGACCATGCCCCATGATCCAAGTAAATAGATCAGGGTCGTCAGACTCAAGTAGGGAAACGAAATCTCGTTGCTCATTTTCATTCAGAGAATCAAAGCACTCTTCAAAGAACGGCATCACAACCACATCGAGCTCTAACATTCCACGACGGCATGCCCACTTGATTCTTGCTTTTTCTTCAGTGGTGTACATCGGTTTTCCTCACCTTATGTTTATTTGCGTTGAGTGTATCAACTGGATGAAGATACAACTAGTAGATGAGTCACAGTCCCTGTTCAAGCTGACAAAAAAAAATTTCCGGATTAACATGGGGCTCAAGATTCTCTTTAGGTAACGACTATGGACTGGCAAAACACATTGACACCTCTCGCAGTAACCGCCAATGGCTCACTTCCACCACTGATGCTGACTCATCTTGCATCCTGGGGCGCTATCATCATTTCAGGCAATGATAAAAAAGCCTATTTGCAAGGCCAAGTGACCTGTAATGTCGTCACTCTTGAACCAACACAGTCAACCTTAGGCGCCCATTGTGATGCGAAAGGCAAAGTATGGTCCGTCTTTCGCCTGTTCCATCATCACGATGGTTATGCGATGTTCCAGCCTTTATCAGCGATAGAGGCTGAATTAAGAGAGCTGAAAAAATACGCTATTTTTTCTAAGGTCAATATCAGCCAGAGTCAAGACGTCGCACTGGGCGTTATGGGCGAACAAGCTGAGCAATATATCAACACATTAACGACAGATGAAGGTGAGGTGCGTTTGATTGACGGTGGTAGCGCCATCAAAATTTCATCCCAACGTTGGCTATTACTTGTTTCAGAGCAAACCGCGCAACAGCTCATGACGCAAAGTGAAGCACTGAAAGTCACCGAGGAAACGTGGACTCGCTTTGATATCGAAGAAGCAGTCCCCATCCTTGGTCAAGCGGATCAAAATGAGCACATACCGCAAGCCGTTAATCTTCAGGCCTTTAATGGTATCAGCTTTAATAAAGGGTGTTATACAGGCCAAGAAACCGTCGCTCGCGCTAAATATCGAGGTATTAATAAGCGTGCAATGTACATCCTTCAAGGCAACATTGAGCAACCGCTAAGTAATGATCAACCAATCATGATCGAACGCTCAGTTGGAGAAAACTGGCGTAGTGCTGGGCAATTAATGGTTCATTACACGTTTGCTGATAATACCGCTATCGGTTTAATAGTCTTACCAAACAATCTCGAGCCAGAAACTGAGTTTCGTCTTGCAAGCCAACCAAACACTCGTTGGTTTATGCAAGCTCTCCCCTACTCTCTTACTGACGAATAAGCTTCTTCCTCATATTGACCATGCGCCTCTTTACGAGGCGTATGCTTTCTAACACTCGCCTATCTCGAATAAATTTCAGGAAAAAGAATGCAACAATGTAATCCATTACATTGACGCGTGATCGCTCTCTAAATCACACAACATTAGAGGTGAATTTTTAGTCATTATTGAAACATAAATAGTCATCAGGTTTATTTTGACGTACTCTTAACAATGCTGGTCAGGACAAACGAGAAGTTGTCCTGACCAGCAAAAAAGTGAATCCACTGATTGTTTCAGGACATCCACTTTTTGTGTAATGCATCTGTGACTATTCGCCCGCCTATTATTTAAGCGGGCTTTTTTTTAGGCTATTCTTAACCAAAATTTAACACTTTCCATAAACAGCAGCTATTCTTTAAAGTGTAATATTTGTCGTGCTTAATATGCACCAAGTGAATGGTGCACTGAGCATTTTTTGTTAGCACTATTTTGAGGAGATAATCACGCAAACATGGGTATTTATCCAACATTTTGCCTACGGCAGCACAAATATCCAAAAGAGTCATCAATAACTGCATATTCCTCTATGGCAATCACACTATTAGAGGCGCAATTTATTTATAATTTGCAGTGTTAGAATAACAGAAGGATCGAAGTATGAGACTGTTTAAGCGCTATACGCCAGGTATGATAGCTAAACACGTAAGTCGGCTTTTTAAAGGAAGAATCTATATTTACGGGGTTGGAAAATTTGAATTCGATAATGGCAAACTGATCTTGCCAGAGCGCGCAGACAAGCGCCACTTTCAGACGGTGAAGGAAGTGAATCAGGAAATCATGAGACTACGCTGCGCCTACGCATAATACGAGTTTCATTAAAGAATTTTAAAAGGGTTGGCCATAAGCCAGCCCTTTTGCCATCATTAGGTTAATCACTGTTAGGGCTCAAGCAGCACCATTTTACTCTTGGCAAGATCAGGTAAATCACCTTTTAAACCCAGTGCTCTTTTCATAATCTCATCTTTGGCTCCAGGAAGTTGTCCAGCCAACTGCATGCCAATGCCACGGATCAGTTTCTTCGCCGGGTTATCACCTTCAAAAAGATCTTTGAAACCTTGCATCGCGGCAATCATTTTGGCTGCTTCTGTTTTTCGCCAACGTTCATAACCTCGCAAATTTTTGAGCAAGCCAATATCTTCACCTTGATGCCACAACGCAAGTAGTTCTTGAGCTAAGCTTGCAGCATCAAGTAAACCTAAATTAACACCTTGCCCGGCTAGCGGATGGATGGTGTGCGCCGCATCACCAACGAGTGCGATTCGTTGTAAAGCAAAATCTCGGGCATAACGCATTTTAAGTGGGAAAGCAGCACGTTCACCGACCACCTCACACAAACCTAAACGATGATCAAACTCAGCGGTCAGTATCTTATTGAATTCGAGCTCAGACAGGCTGAGCAAGCGCTGCGCTCGGTTGGGCTCTGTAGACCAAACGATTGAGCTCATATGAGGATCAGACATAGGTAAAAAGGCCAGCGGACCTTGTGGTGTAAACACTTGCCTTGCCGTCGATTGATGTGGTTCCACCGTGCGGACATTTGCCACCAGCGCACTGTGTCCATAATCCCAATGGGTTAATGGAATGTCTTGCTGCTGACGAACCCAAGAGTTTGCGCCATCGGCTCCTACTATCAATTTTGCGGTGAGTGATTGACCGTTATCGAGCGTTAGCCACGCTTCACTTTCTCCGACAGCCAACGATTGGCATTGAGCGGGCATAAAGAGTGTCACATTCGCTTGCTTTTGTACTTGTTCGAGTAAGGCTAATTGAATGACGCGGTTCTCAACAATGTGTCCCAGATCCGGCTGAGTCATTTGATTGGCACTAAATTCGATCCGCGCAAAACTATCGCGTTCCCACACTTCCATCGCCGAATAAGGCGCAGCGCGACGAGAAATGATGCCTTGCCATGCACCAAGGTTTCGCAACATGATTTCACTGGAACGGCTTAAGGCGGAGACTCGCACATCCGGCAGCTCTGCCAGTTCAAGGCTAGGTACTCGGCCCTCAATCACGGCGATGCGCAGTTCGCTATGCTTTAATGCGGCGGCCAGTGCAAGGCCAACCATTCCGCCACCCACAATGACAATATCGACACTTTGCATCATATACAGACCCTTTTATCTATTCACTACGCCAAGCGTTCGGCGCAGTAGCGGCATTTTCAGCCACGGTAAATTATCCATCACCATGAGGCCTACATTGCGACCAATACGAGTGGTTAACCAATCATTGGAAAAGAGATGCACCAGGGATGATGTCAGCTTAATGGTGGCATCACGATCCGCTTCTCGGCGTTGGGAAAAAGCTTGTAAACCGCGATAGCAGCCAACATCGGCTTGCTGCTTGATAAGCTCATCCGCCAAGCTTGCCACATCTCGAATACCTAAGTTAAAACCTTGTCCCGCAATCGGATGTAATGTCTGAGCGGCATTGCCCACAATGGCAAAACGATGTGAAATGTTCTGCTCTCGATAACGCAGTTGTAATGGATAGCAGGCACGAGTGCCCACTTTATTCATTCGCCCTAAACGCCAACCAAACACATCTTGAAGCTGTGCTAAAAAAACCTCATCACTGAGTGAAAAAACTTGCTGGGCTTTCGCGGGAGGTAAACACCAAACTAAAGAGAGTCGATTATCACTCATTGGTAATAACGCGACAGGACCATCGGCGGTAAATCGTTCAAACGCTCGTCCTTGGTGAGCTTTTGAGCTCACAACATTAGCAATAACCGCGACCTGTTCAAAATCATGCTCTTGTTGGATGAGGCCGATTTGCTCGCAGCAGGTCGATATAGCCCCATCAGCTGCGACCAATAACTTAGCTTGGATCGTTCGTTGATCGTTAAGGGTGACAGTGACCTTATCCATACTGCGTTCCACTTGCTGAACCGCGCTTGGGCAAAATAACTCAATATGCGGGCTCTGCTGCATTTTTTGCGCGTAAATCTGCCCAACATCGGCTAATTCAACCACGTAACCTAATGCTTCTAAATCGAGTTGCTGGCAAGTGATATCAGTCATCCCAATATGAGACCGATCCGACACATGAATATGTGTAATTGGGGTGGTGACCTCTTGTAGCGACTGCCACAAGGAGAGATTCTGCAAAATTTGCACGCTACCGTAGGATAAAGCAATTGAACGCGAATCAAAGCCGGGATGGGCGAGCTTACCATCCAGCGGATGCGCTTCGACCACAGCAATCGCAAGCTTTCCTTGAGAAAGCGTATCTAAGGCCAACGCCAGTGTTGCACCGGCCATCGCCCCACCAGCGATAATCACATCAAATTGCTTCACAGTCATCTCTCTTTAATGCACGGTCGGCTGAGTTTCTTGTAGAGGTTTGATACCAAATTCAGCATGAATTGTTAACACACAAGCTTTTATATGCTCGATGACGTGTTCCAAAAGTTGAGCTTGCTCATCTAAGTCATCCTCTTCATCGATACCGAGCTTGGCAATTTCTTCTAGATCAGCCAAGGCCTCTTTAGTCTCTGCGGACGCTTTTTTCAAAACAACCCCAATCAAGCCAAGCCCAGAAATAAAGTGATTTACCCAGTCGGCTACGCCATCAGCCAAATCAAATACACTGGCACTCGCCTCTTCATCTGGCAACAGTAGTGACAACTCCATCCCGCTACCAGTGAGCTCTTCGATTGTAAAGGTGAGTACTTGTTCAGCCAATGTCAACGGACGATCTGGCCAACCCATACCTTCGTTAGTGTAATCAAAAATAAGTGGCTGCCAGCTCTTATCATTTAAGCCCAGACCACCGGCCAGCATACCCGTTAGCAACCCATGCAACTCAGCAGGGTTAACCGCCAGTGCTGCAGATTGAAGGGCAGTGGCAAGAGAAAGATAATCCGGTAGTTTTTTTTCGCTCATGGGAAGCTCGTAATAAAATCAAATAAGCGCGATCCTACCACTTAGCTTCCAATGCGAAAATGCTCAAAGCGTTAATTGTGGGTAGCTTTTACTCAATTTGCCTAATAACTGTGTTTTTAGTCCCTCATTTTTTACTGCTCGCTTTGAAAAGCTTGAATCTTAGGGCCGCTTTACCTATAGTTTCCACCTCGATGGGCATGTGAGTGGCACCATCTTAGACAGCGCGATAAGAGTTCATCCATCATGAGTAATCAAGCGGTAGACGTAGAAATTTTAGGAAAATTGACTCGTGTGAATTGCCCTGCGGGACAAGAGCAGTCTTTAATCCAAGCGGCGCAAGATCTTGATAACCGATTGAAAGAGATGGCAGAGCGTACTAAAGTTACCAATGAGGTAAAGCTACTCACGATTGCTGCGCTCAACATTTGTTATGAATTGCAAACCAAAAACAATGAGAGCCTAGGCCAACAAAATCAATTAACCGAGCGCATGGAACAGCTCGCTGCATCTCTTGAAGATGCCATCAGTAAAGTGAAGCTAGGACAGCAGTAGTCTTTACCAGCGTAACCAAATTTACCCTAGAGTGTTTGTCAGCCGGATTTAAGTCCCTGAGCCGATAAGCAACACCAAAGGGTTAGTACTTGGTAGCTATTGAGCAAGCTCGGCTCGTACCGAGAAGCCTGCGGTTACCATTGCTGATCCGCCTTGAACCAGCTGGTTCAAGGGCCAAAATCCGCAACGGCACTCTGGGGTATCCTTATGCAAAACACTCGACACACACTTCGTCAAGTCATCCGCCAGCGGCGTAAACAGCTATCACCTGCGCAGCAAAAACACGCTTCAATTGAACTTGTCTCTCGTTTTTCAACACTGCCTGAAGTTTTAACGAGTCAGCACATTGCCCTCTACTTGGCAACCGATGGTGAGCTTGAAACACAACCGCTCATAGCGTGGTTATGGCAACAAGGCAAACAGACCTATCTTCCCGTTTTACACCCATTCTCGAGTGGGAATTTATTGTTCTTGCGCTATGATGCTCAAACCATAATGACGCGAAATAAATACGGCATTGCCGAACCCAAGCTCAATCAAACATTGATCAAACCAGTAAATGAGCTAGATATCATCTGCACACCATTGGTGGCATTTGATCAAACAGGGCAAAGGCTCGGGATGGGCGGCGGCTATTATGATCGTACGTTAGAAGCTTGGTTTAAAACGGGTAAAGGTGCCCTACCCATAGGCTTAGCTCATGATTGCCAACAAGTGACTCATCTGCCGAGCGAAGCATGGGATATACCTTTACCTCAAATAGTGACTCCAAGCCAAATCTGGCAATGGGAATCATAAATTATTGAGGCTATAATCGCCCCGCAACATTACCGTCACTATAAATCGATATCAGGAGATTGGCATGACTCAAGATGAAATGAAAAAAGCCGCCGGCTGGGCCGCACTCAAATATGTAGAAAAAGGCAGCATCGTTGGTGTGGGTACGGGTTCAACGGTGAATCACTTCATTGATGCACTGGGTTCGATTAAAGATGATATTAAAGGTGCGGTTTCAAGTTCTATCGCCTCAACAGAGAAGCTAAAAGGCCTAGGTATTGAAGTGTTCGACTGCAATGATGTTGATCAACTCGATATTTATGTTGATGGCGCAGATGAAATCAACCCTGCGCGCGATATGATCAAAGGCGGCGGCGCTGCGCTCACTCGAGAAAAAATCGTTGCCGCGATTGCGGATAAATTCATTTGTATCGTTGATGGTACAAAAGCGGTCGATGTTCTAGGTCAATTCCCACTTCCAGTTGAAGTGATCCCAATGGCGCGCTCTTATGTGGCACGTCAACTGGTTAAACTTGGTGGTGATCCAGCCTATCGCCATGGCGTAATAACGGATAACGGTAACGTTATCTTGGATGTGCACGGATTAAAAATTACTGATGCCAAAGCATTAGAAGATAAAATTAATGGGATTGTCGGCGTAGTAACCGTTGGTTTATTCGCTCACCGAGGTGCTGATGTCGTCATCACTGGCACGGAAAATGGTGCCAAAATCGAAGAGTAAGTCACAAAATAAGGCTACTTTCCGTTATTTCATTACAAACGGCACCCATGGGTGCCGTTTTTCTTCGCTATGCCCTAGAAAATCATGCCTTATTTCGTAATTTTCTTACCCAAAACAAAAAAAGTTTGTTACTTTATTGGTCAGAAGACGCACAAGGAAAACGTTTGTCTTCCAACAAAATGGTTAATCTTCCTCTTTACATTAGCCCTTTTGCTTTATGTGCGCCGTGTTTGCCCACCTTCCCATTTTTAAGGACGAGAATAATGGCCAAAGTTTCACTCGAAAAAGACAAAATCAAAATCTTACTCCTCGAAGGGCTACACCCTTCAACGGTTGAAGTACTGCAATCTGCCGGTTACAGCAATATTGAGTATCACAAAGGTTCTCTGGGTGATGAACAACTGCTCGAAGCGGTGAAAGATGCTCACTTCATCGGAATTCGTTCGCGCACTAATTTGACTGAAGCGGTAATCAACGCGGCAGAGAAGTTGGTTGCTATCGGCTGCTTCTGCATTGGCACCAACCAAGTTGACCTGAATGCAGCCGCAAAACGCGGTATTCCTGTCTTTAATGCACCATTTTCGAATACTCGCAGTGTTGCTGAACTCGTTTTAGGCCAAACACTGCTACTACTGCGTGGGATTCCTGAAAAAAATGCATTGGCACATCGTGGTATTTGGAAAAAAAGTGCTGATAACTCTTATGAGGCACGCGGTAAACGCTTAGGTATTATTGGCTATGGCCACATTGGTACCCAGCTCGGTATCATTGCCGAAAACCTCGGTATGCAAGTCTATTTCTATGACATAGAAAACAAACTCTCACTCGGTAATGCAACGCAAATACATACCATGAGTGAACTACTGAATAAATGTGATGTCATTTCTCTGCATGTGCCTGAAACTCCAGATACTAAAAATATGATGGGTAAAGAAGAGTTTGCACGCATGAAGCCTGGCTCTATCTTTATCAACGCAGCACGCGGAACGGTAGTCGACATTCCCGCACTCTGCGATGCATTGGCATCAAACCATCTAGCTGGCGCGGCAATAGATGTATTTCCAGAAGAACCCGCCACAAACTCTGAACCTTTTGAATCCCCACTGATGCATTTTGATAATGTCATTCTGACACCGCACATTGGTGGCTCAACTCAAGAAGCACAAGAAAATATCGGTATTGAAGTAGCCGGTAAGTTGGCAAAATATTCAGATAACGGCTCAACCTTATCAAGCGTGAACTTCCCTGAAGTATCGCTGCCAATTCACCGTGATAGTTCGCGTTTACTGCATATTCACGAAAACCGTCCGGGTATTCTGACACAAATCAACACCATCTTCGCCGAAGAAGGGATCAATATCGCCGCTCAATATTTACAAACGTCAGCGGATATCGGTTATGTAGTGATTGACGTAGAAACCGCTCGCTCTGCGGAAGCTCTGACTAAGCTGAAAAGCATCAGCGGCACCATTCGTGCGCGTATTCTTCACTAAGCACTTCTCCAGTAAAAGCACCAAACGACAAAAAGGCCACATAAAATGTGGCCTTCCTTATTTCGATAGGGAGCTCGGTAAATTAAGCTTTAAGCGCTCGCTCCCCGCGAGCAATACCTACCACGCCACTTCGCGCGACTTCGATTACTTCAGTGACTTCCGACAACGCTTGAATAAAGGCATCGAGTTTTTCGCTGGTTCCAGCAAGCTGCACAGTATATTGCGCCGCAGTGACATCTACGATCTGCCCACGGAAAATATCAGCCGTACGTTTCACTTCGGCGCGCGCAAAGCCGCTGGCTTTGACTTTCACCATCATCAGCTCACGTTCAATGTGTTCACACTCAGACACTTCTTGCACTTTAAGCACATCAATCAACTTATGCAGTTGCTTTTGAATTTGTTCAAGTTGCATTTCATCGGTCTTAGTGGTGATGTTTAAGCGTGACAATGTTGCATCATCGGTTGGCGAAACCGTTAGTGATTCAATGTTATAACCACGTTGAGAAAATAGACCAACAACGCGAGACAAAGCTCCCGATTGGTTTTCCATTAATATTGAAATAATGTGTCTCATATTATGTTCTCTCCGTTTTGCTTAACCACATTTTGTCCATCCCTTCGCCTTTAATTTGCATTGGGTAGACGTGCTCCGTTTCATCCACATTAATATCAACAAAAACCAATCGATCTTTCATATCGAGTGCTTTTTTAAGCCCGGCTTCAAGTTCATCAGGCTGTGAGATACGGATGCCAACGTGGCCATAAGCTTCTGCAATTGCTGCAAAATCGGGAACAGAACTCATATAAGAATTAGAGTGACGTCCTTGGTAAATAATATCTTGCCACTGTTTTACCATGCCAAGAAAACGGTTGTTTAAGTTAATAATTTTCACTGGAATATCATATTGCAACGCGGTGGAAAGCTCTTGGATATTCATTTGAATACTGCCATCCCCAGTGACAATCACTACCTCTTCTTCTGGCATGGCAAATTTAACCCCCATTCCAGCGGGTAAACCAAATCCCATGGTGCCCAAACCGCCAGAGTTGATCCAACGACGAGGCTTATTGAATGGATAATAAAGTGCGGCGAACATTTGGTGCTGACCAACATCGGAGGCCACATATGCGTCTCCATTAGTCAGTTTATGTAAAGTTTCAATCACTTGCTGCGGCTTAATGCGTTCGCTGGATTTCTCATAAGCTAGGCATTGGCGGTCGCGCCAGCTTTGGATATCTTGCCACCATAGTTCAAGCGCCTGCGAATCATTACAGCCACCTTGCTCAGAGAGCAATTGCAGCATAGTTTCCAGTACTTGTTCGGCTGATCCCACTATCGGCAGATCGACTGGCACATTTTTAGAGATCGACGAAGGATCAATGTCAATGTGCATGATCTTAGCGTTCGGGCAATACTTTTCTAGATTATTGGTTGTACGGTCATCAAAACGCACGCCAATACCGAAAATCAAATCCGCATTGTGCATCGCCATATTGGCTTCATACATGCCATGCATTCCAAGCATGCCTAACGCATTTTTATGCGTCCCAGGGAAAGCACCAAGCCCCATTAACGTGCTGACTACGGGTAAATTGAGCGTTTCAGCCAGTTGTAAAATGTGCTGATCTGCGCCTGAAATAACAGCGCCACCACCAATGTACAATACGGGTTTTTTGGCTGCTAACAACGCTTTTAGCGCCTTTTTAATTTGCCCTTTATGACCAGAAGTAGTTGGGTTGTATGAGCGCAGTTTGATCGACTCAGGATACGTGTAAGGGAGTTTGATCTGAGGATTCATCACATCTTTAGGCAGATCGATCACGACCGGCCCCGGGCGCCCTGTTGAGGCAATATAAAAGGCTTTCTTAATGGTTTCAGGAATATCTTCAGCTTTTTTTACAAGAAAACTGTGTTTGACGATCGGACGAGAAACCCCAACGATGTCACATTCTTGAAACGCATCGTTACCAATGAGGTTATTTGGCACGTTGCCTGAAATAACAATCATTGGAATTGAGTCCATGTAAGCGGTAGCAATCCCTGTGACGGTATTCGTCGCCCCTGGGCCAGAACAAACAAGTACCACACCCGTTTTTCCGGTTGCTCGAGCATAGCCATCTGCCATGTGCGTGGCCGCTTGCTCGTGGCGAACAAGGACATGTTTAATTTGGTCGGTTTTTGCGTGCAGCGCATCGTAAATATCAAGAACGGAACCACCTGGGTATCCAAATATTTGCTCTACACCTTCTTCGATCAGAGATTGAACCACCATCTCTGCGCCAGATAACATCTGTTGATTGGATTGCGTTGCCATTTTTTCTCCTTACCAGTACCCAACACATGGTCAGTCAATGGGCCTGGTTTTACATAGTTTAGGGCTTATTTGTAGCCTAATTCGAAAACTTTCCACTTTCGGCTATGTCTTGCTTTTGTCATAACAAAAAACAAGGTAACGCAACAACTGTAACTCTTTCTTATCATCGGGTCGAACGCCAAATAGCGCACACTTTGGCAAATGTTTGGTTAAATGGAATTTTATTAGGTAACTATCGTAAAACTGGTATTAAAAACAGCTCAATCCATGAGTAATTAGCAAAAATAAAGCAAAAAATATTACCATGCAGCAATGTAGCGTTATGAGGAAGCGAGGTTTAACTTCCGTCGTAATATAAAAAATCCCCCACGCTTTATCTGAAAAGCAAGTGGAGGATTTTTAAACAATGAAAAAACTATCTTAAGATAATCTTACTCACCTTTAGTCTTTTCTTTGTACATTTCCTCGATTTCATCTTGGTAACGATCACTAATGACTTTTCTACGCAGTTTCTGAGTCGGCGTCAGCTCACCTTTGTCCATTGAAAAAGCCTTAGGTAATAATTTAAACTTTTTCACCTGCTCAAATTTGGCTAGCTCTTTTTGCAAATCATTGACTCGTTTTTCCAGCATCTCAACCACTTGGTTGTTCTTGATAAGATCTAATCTGTCATGATATTTGATGTTGAGCTCTTTGGCGTAAACCTCCAAGCTGTCATAACAAGGTACAATTAAAGCCGATACAAATTTACGTGTGTCAGCAATCACCGCAATCTGTTCAATAAAGTGATCTTTACCAATCGCTCCCTCAATAACTTGTGGCGCAATGTATTTACCACCGGAGGTTTTCATCAGCTCTTTGATACGATCAGTGATGAAGACATTACCTTGCTCATCAATGTGCCCAGCATCTCCTGTTTTGAGAAAACCTTGTTCATCGAATGCTAACGCCGTTTCTTCTGCCATTTTATAGTAGCCGCGCATAACCATTGGTCCGCGAACAAGAATTTCATTGTTGTCACCGATTTTGACCTGAGCTCCTGGCATCGACATGCCTATTGAATCAGGATTAAAACACCGGTCATCCCAACAAGAAACCGTTGCTGTGGTTTCCGTCATGCCATAACCCAACTTCACGTTAATGCCAATGGCATGGAAAAATCGGCCGATGGTTTCATCTAATTTCGCGCCACCGCAAGGCATGAAATTAATCCGCCCACCAAGCAATGCACGCAATTTAGACAACACGATTTTATCCGCTAACGCGTAACTCTTTTTCAGCATGAAGGATGGTTGGCGCTTTTCTTGATGACAAAGAGCCATCTTAGCCCCCATATTGACCGCCCAAGTAAACAGCACTTTTCGATGCAACGGCGCTTTCGAGACTTTTTCGTGAATAGCGGAGAAAATTTTCTCGTAGAAGCGAGGAACGGCACACATTACCGTTGGCTTTAGCTCACTCAATGCATCACGTACTTGCATCGTATCCTGCAAATAACAGTTAGTTGCACCGCTGTAAAGAATGTAAAAAGTCCACGCCCGTTCAAACACGTGTGACAATGGTAAAAAACAGAGTGACACATCATCCTTAGAGATGTTTAACCGCTCATCATGCCCTTCAAGCTGAGCGCCAATATTACGGTAATCAAGCATCACGCCTTTAGGTTGACCTGTGGTGCCAGAGGTATAGATGAGCGTCAGCAGATCATCCATATTCGCCTGTTCAAGGCGAGACTCTAATTCCGCTTGCTGGCCATCTGTATTTTGTTCAATAAAAGTCTGCCAATGGATGCCATGTTGAAAACTTTTTAGATCAATGCCATCACTCATGGCGACAATTAATTCAAGCTGTTCGCACTCATCAAAAAAATCCAGTGCCGCATCGTATTGTGCCTGTTCACCGACCAAGAGCACTTTGACATCAGCATCTTGAATAATATAACTGGCCTGCGCTGGCGTATTAGTTGGATAAATAGGTACCGTAACGGCTCTTAACTGCAAAGTAGCCAAGTCAGCTATTGTCCACTGCGGCATGTTATTCGAAAAAATCCCGACTTTATCTTGGATTTTTATACCTTGCGTTAAAAGTGCAAGTGACATCGCATCGATACGTTGACCAAATTGCTTCCAGCTGATCCCATGCCACTCTTTCTCTATTTTGTGTTTTAGAGCAATGCACTCGCCACCTTTGACAATCTGTTCACGAATTCTTTTTACGATATGGAAATTTAAATTGGGCATCTTTTTTACCTGTAGCTTACACATGTAAGCTTTTTGAGCGCACAAGTGTACATTTAGAAGCAAAAAAGGCAACTGACGGATGTCAAAGTTATCAATTAATTCTACAGACAAAAAAGCCCTGAATGGATATAACCAATTCAAGGCTCAAAGAGGAGTATCACTAAGTTTAGATCACCGTACAAATTAACGGGTAAACGTTAGTTTAATGCAACAACTTCGCCGCAAATCATCATTAACTGATCACGCAGCCAAATATGGCCTTTGTCTTTTTCACTAGACTCATGCCAACTGAGATAACCACTGATTTGACCATTTGCAAATGGGAAATCGAGGATTTGTAACTGATCTCGGTTAGCCGCATTCTCAACCATCCAACGAGGTGCAATCGTCACCAACTCAGATTGTCCGACCACATAAAGCACGTTGCTCAAACTGGTCCCTTCATAATAAGGAACACAGTCTAATTCGCGATATGCTTGCTCAGAAAAACTACGTTGCCCATGGATGCGAGATAACTTCGCATGCTTTTCAGCTGTTAGGCTATCAGCGTTAACAGAGCCATTGATGCGTGGATGAGACTTAGATGCCACCACCACTAATTCATCTTGGAAAATTTCCGTACTGGAGAACCCTTGTTCATCAAAACGCGCGTAATCAATCACAAAATCGATCTCTTGGTAACGCATACGCTCGGCTAACAAACGGTTAAATTCCGCATCAAGATGAAGTTGGACCAAAGGCGCTTGTTCATGAACTGATGACATAATTTTCGGCGCGAAACGCATATCACAAGGACTGCAAATCGCTAATTTAAATAAGCGGGTTGATGTTTCAGGAGAAAACACCGAACTTGGCAGTTCATTACGGATTAATTGCAGTGCTTGACGCATCGGACCGAACAGTTGACGTGCACGTTGAGTAGGTTGAATACCTCGCCCTTGTCGCATAAACAGTTCATCATTAAACATTACCTTCAAACGCGCTACAGCATTGCTGACTGCTGGCTGAGACATACCCAAATTATGAGCGGCACGGGTAATATTTTGCTCTTGCATTACTGCATCAAAAACCGTCAGCAGGTTTAAATCTACACCACGTAATGTGCTTTCCATGCGGTAACTAGCAATAGCGCTCATTGCATCTTTTTTATCTAACATTTTTGGGACGCCTCTTGTTGTTATCGTCAATACCGTAAAAGTAATTTTTTAGAATAGATAACCTGCCATTTATTATATTTACCCAGACACAACTGGGTGGAGGCTACTATCTGCTAAGCATTTATCGATTGGCAACAAGATTGATAAAATATCAGTTTTTTTTATCCAAACAAAAAGATTGTCCTTATTTATCAGTACGATGTATTTTTATAAAAAACCATAAAACAGAAAAATTTATGCATTTTATTCAAAACATTGAATCAAGTGATGAATAACAAGCCTTCACCTTGATA
>NZ_CAWNMS010000029.1:0-53880 GCF_963875605.1 Vibrio sp. V04_P4A5T148 | reverse complement strand
GTTTATGGCTTGTGATGTGGAAAATATCACTTATATACTAGAGGGTTCTGCTGAGTTTAGCGTTATGGACTCTGAGTTGACCTTTGGTAATAAGACTCATCAGTTATCTTATACTGAAACGAGAATCCTTGATTTCCTTATTAAAAATAATGGTAATATAGTAAGTAAAGACAAAATAATAGAATATTCTTGGACCGGTAGAGTTGTTGCAGAAACCTCTTTAGCTAAATCAATTTCAAATCTCCGAAAAGTTTTTAGAGAATGTCATTTTCATGATGATGTCATTCAAACAATTCCTCGCTTAGGCTATCGTTTGAACTTAAAGTCTAATATTTATGAAAAAAAATGTGATGAAGCTAGAGATTTTAGTGTTATTGAAAATGCTAGGGTCATTGGTGATGGGTTGGATGCTAAAACACCTAAAAAATACAAAGGTTATTTTTTAAGTGTTAAACTTAAGAATGTAATTTCTTATCTTTTTTGTTTTGTATTGTTATTCCTGTCTATTGCGACACTGTATGAAGTTATTTATGATCGTGACTCTGGTTTTATAAATTTTGGCTATGAGGAGATTACGACTAATATCGAGGGTAAAAAATATAAAATAATTAAAAATAAAGATTTAGACATTCGATCGGAAATAATTAATCTTATATCTCTAGCCCCAAGTGGATCACTTGTTTTTTATGATTTGACAGGTGATGTAATAAGTTTGTCTTATAACATAGGCAAGCACGCTCTCTCCTTCACATTTCGCCTTGAAGAATTAGATAAGGCTGAATGTGTCATAAAAGGTGCAATAGAAAAAGAGAAATATGTATGCGTTCTATAATGTTTATTTTCATTAGTCTAATAACCCTTATTATATCCTTGTGTTATAAACATTATTATTCCAAATCAAGTGAATACTATGCGTCACTTTATGTTATCAATACTTCAAAGGAAGTATCACACATAAAAATATCTACTAATATAAAAAACAACGACTTTACTAGCCAAACCTATTTACAATCTATAGGTGTTGATGATATTGCGGTTTTTTCTTCGAAAGGAGAGATAAAAGAAGGTGATGCACGAGGTGACTATATTATCACTTATAGTATGAGTGAAGTTAATCCTGTATCAGTGGTTGATATAGATAGTGCTGAGTTATTTATAAGGCTGAAAGCAAGAACCGCATACAACCATAATGAAAATATCAAATTGTTATATTCTGGAGATGGTATTTATATATTTGATATGCAACGCAATAATAACACTATAATGTATTCTGCCAATAGATAGCGATTTATATGTTCCGATAGCATAATCAGTTAGATCATGGATTTCTTAACATAAATCGCAAGCAGATGATGAATTGGTGGATCAGTTTGATAATACTGGCATGGTAATGAAAGGCCGCTACATAAAGTATCCAATACAAAAAAGTACAAAAAAAGCAGCGCCCAATTGCGCTGCTTGATGTAGCTGAATCTATGCTATTGGAATGTGGAAATCACTATTCACTCGTCTAAAAAATGAGGCTAAATGATAGCTTGTTCCAAAATTTCCCGTGATTTTTCAAGCGTGATGGCTTGCTGTTCACCCAAAACAAGCATTCCATGTGCGTTCAGTTGAGCGATAACTGCGTCTATGGCCTCTTGCTTGCTGCTATTATGATCCGCAAACTGAGTTGGAACATTCAAGCTGTGGTAGAAGGCTTCAATCGCATCGATTGTGCGTAAGGCAAGATCGCTAGTTTGATTGAGTCCAAAGACATTTTTACCCATTTGCTCAAGTTTAGCGCGTTTGTTCTCAAGTTGATTACGCAGTAGGGAAGGTTGCACAATCGCTAGCGAACGGGCGTGATCAACATGCCATAATGCGGTGAACTCGTGACCAATCATATGAGTCGCCCAATCTTGTGGAACGCCAGTACCGATCAGGCCATTTAGTGCTTGGTTCGCTGTCCACATCAGGTTTGCTCGCCATCCATCATTGTCACGCTGGTCATATTGCTGACCCAATACCAGCAAGTTTTTAAGTAAAGTTTCGGCATAGCCGTCTTGAACCATCGCATTGGTTGGCAAGGTTAAATATTGCTCACAGACGTGTACCCAAGCATCAACAATACCGTTGATCAACTGGCGCTCAGGCAGTGATTTCATTACGTCTGGATCAAGCACTGCGAACTTAGGCTGTACCGCTGGAGCCATAAAGGCCAGTTTGTCTTGTGTTTGTGCTTTGGTAATGACCGCGCCCATGTTGGATTCAGAACCGGTTGCTGGCAGAGTCAGAATTGCACCGATAGGCGTAGCTTCAGTAACTCGATGTTTACCCACCATGATGTCCCAGCCATCCCCATCATACTTAGCTGCCGCGGCAACGTATTTTGAACCGTCGATAACCGAACCACCACCCACGGCAAGAATAAAGTCGATGTCCCGTTCTTTGACGATAGCAACCGCTTTATCTAAGGTTTCTTTGGTTGGGTTTGCTTCTACACCTGAAAACTCGACCCATTGGTGGTCAGTGAG
This sequence comes from Vibrio sp. V04_P4A5T148, assembly GCF_963875605.1. Classification (NCBI taxonomy): domain Bacteria; kingdom Pseudomonadati; phylum Pseudomonadota; class Gammaproteobacteria; order Vibrionales; family Vibrionaceae; genus Vibrio; species Vibrio sp. V04_P4A5T148. The sequence continues at coordinate 51,364 of NZ_CAWNMS010000029.1, read as the reverse complement.
TGCACTCACGACTTGGTCATAAACACCATTTTTTTTGATCGAACCGCCACCGTAGATCACCAGTACTTTTTGGTCAGTTGGAATCGCCTGACTGATCGCCGAGATTTGGCCTTGGCCGAAGTGAATTAGAGTAGAGTTAACATAAGTAAATTTCATTATTCTCACCTTTGCTTATAGAAAAGGAGGCGGCGCCTCCAAGGCAGTGTTTTACGATGTGCATATTAGTATTAATTATCCAGTCAATATAGACCAATTTCTCGAAATTAATTGCCTAATTCTCTAATTGTCGTATTCTTCCTTCAGTTTTGATAAGGGGGCATTATGAGTAAACTGGCGCAACTGATGCAGCAATATATTGAAAAACAATCTTTAGATCATTTGGAAGGTATTCACCAAACGGCAGTGCCGGGCGTATTGTTTTATCGCAGCAGCCGCGGTAATGGTAGACAACCCCTTGTGTATCAATCCGGTATCATATTGTTGGGGCAAGGACATAAACGCATTCATATTGGTAGCCAACCCGTAAATTATGGCCCCAATGATTACTTGGTTGTTGGCGTACCTTTACCACTTGAGTGCGAAGCTTTTGCGTCAGAAAGTGAACCGTTATTGGGCTTGACTATTAATATCGATCACTCACTTCTCCTTAAGCAGGTTGATCGACTTGAGGCTTCTGGTTTTTTATCTGATTGCATAGACAAATCAAAATGCGGGCTGAAATCAGTAGAAATGGGCGCAAAGATGCAAGCAAGTGCGATTCGTTTGATGTCTGCATTAGTTGATGATCTTGAAGCTAAAGTGCTTGGCGAAAGCTTAGTCGAGGAGATTGTGTTTCGGGCATTAACCAGCGAGCACGGTTATGTGCTTTTTGATCTCGCTCATCAAGAAGGACACTACGCCCGGATAGCCAAAGCGTTGAGTAAAGTACATCAAGAATATGATCAGTCCATTACCGTTCAGTTACTCGCCGAAGAAGCCAATATGAGTGTTTCGGCGTTTCACCACGCCTTTAGGCTGGTGACGTTAGAATCTCCTTTACAATATTTAAAAAAAGTCAGGCTTAACAGAGCGAAAGAGTTGATTCGTGTGGAAGGCAAGCGTGTGAACGATGCCGCTCGTTTAGTTGGTTATGCCAGCGCATCTCAGTTTAGTCGAGAATATAAGCGACATTTTAATGAAACCCCAAGAGGAGTACAGCGTTAGAAATAGCGCATAAAGTTAAACTCTACATTTTTGTAACAATTAGTGTTGTTACATATTTTTTGCTCTTTTTGATGGTGTGTAAGTTAAATAACCGGCAGACAGTCCGTATATTGTTCTGATTTCGGCGCTTTTTTTAGAATCGGAAAATTAACCAATAATTAGTTGTTGATGCAAAATAACGATGTCTCTTTTGCAGAAATAGTGCAACTTGTTGCGAGTGATTTTTGATATTTGAACAAATTGAGGTGCTTATTTATCGCTCTGTCCTACAGTTGTTTCACGTGAGAATTAAAGTCTGGTTTCTTCTTGATACGAGGCTTTTTATAGTGAAACAATAACTTAAGGAATGAGCAGCTATGCATTTAAACAACAGGACAGTGGCAAAGGGTGTTTTTACACTGAGCACTTTAACGGCCTCTTGCTTGATGGCTTTTAACAGCTATGCAGCCGTTGATTGCACGACACTAAGCCCTTGGGAATCGTCAAAAGTTTATACTGGCGGTAACAAGGTTCAGCACAGTGGTACCGCCTACCAAGCCAACTATTGGACTCAAGGTAACGATCCAGCTAACTTTTCCGGTGATTATGCCCAGTGGAAAGTGTTGGATGTTTGCGCCACTTCCGGTGGTGAGAACCAGCTACCGACCGCGAATCTCTCTTCACCTTCCGCAGCAGATGTGATTGCTGTCGGTGATACCGTAATATTAAGTGCGAACGCAACCGATAGTGACGGCAGCGTTGCTCGAGTCGAGTTTTCTGTCGATGGTGCAATTGTGGGTATAGTCACCACGGCACCTTATAAAGCCACGTGGGTCGCAACCGCTGGTCAGCATGAATTCAGTGTTGTAGCCATCGATGATAAAGGTGATGCCAGCGTGAAAAGTGCAACGACCTTAACGGTGAAAGAGGCACAACAACCAGGCAACCAGGCTCCAACCGTTGATATTACGCTTTCTGCGGCTTCCGTTGATGTGGGGGCTTTAGTCACCTTAACCGCAAACGCTGCTGATACTGATGGAAGCGTCGATAAAGTTGATTTCTTCGTTGCGGGAACGCTGGTTGGAACGGCTGTTAGTGCTCCGTATACCTTAGAATACACCGCGACAAAAGCGGGTAACTTGGCGGTGTTTGCACGCGCCACTGATAACCTTGGTGCGACGACAGATTCCACGTTAGCGACTTTAACAGTCAGTGGCGCGCCAATAGCTAATAATTGTCGTCCTGATGGTTTATATCAAACCGAAGGTGTGAATGTACCTTATTGCACTGTTTACGATGCGGAAGGTCGTGAGATCATGGGGGCGGATCATCCACGTCGTGTGATCGGTTATTTCACCAGTTGGCGTGCGGGTGATGATCCGCAATCGGCTTACCTTGTAAAAGACATCCCGTGGGAGCAGCTCACGCACATTAACTATGCCTTCGTCAGCATAGGTTCCGATGGCAAAGTGAATGTGGGCGATGTGAACGATCCCAATAATGCGGCAGTGGGCAAAGAGTGGCCTGGGGTTGAGATTGATCCTGCATTAGGCTTTAAAGGTCATTTTGGTGCGTTGGCAACAGCGAAGAAAAAATTTGATGTTAAGACCTTAATTTCTATCGGAGGCTGGGCTGAAACTGGCGGGCACTTTGATACGGCAGGCAACCGTGTCGCCGATGGTGGTTTTTATACGATGACAACCAACGCTGATGGCTCTATCAACCACGCTGGTATTGAAAAATTTGCAACATCGGCTGTTGAAATGATTCGTAAATATCAATTCGATGGTGTCGATATCGACTATGAATATCCAACCTCAATGGCGGGCGCAGGTAATCCAGATGATAAAGCGATTATGGAACCTCGCCGTGCTTATTTATGGGCGTCGTACCAAGAGTTAATGAAGGTACTACGTCAGAAGCTTGATCAAGCATCGGCACAAGATGGCCACCATTACATGCTGACGATTGCAGCACCGTCTTCTGGTTATCTATTGCGTGGTATGGAGACGTTTGATGTCACTCAGTATCTTGATTATGTGAACATCATGTCTTATGACTTACACGGCGCATGGAATGATCACGTGGGTCACAACGCGGCTTTGTATGACACTGGTAAAGATTCAGAGTTAGCACAGTGGAACGTATATGGTACGGCTCAATACGGTGGTATTGGTTATCTCAACACTGACTGGGCTTATCATTATTTCCGCGGTTCTATGCCCGCAGGGCGTATCAACATCGGCGTTCCTTACTACACGCGCGGCTGGCAAGGTGTCACGGGTGGAGAGAATGGTTTGTGGGGGCGAGCGGCATTACCTAACCAAGCTGAATGTGCTCCGGGCACTGGTGAGGGTGAGAAAAACAACTGTGGCCACGGCGCGGTGGGTATTGACAACATGTGGCACGACACCGATCCGAAAGGAAACGAGATGGGCGCAGGTTCAAACCCAATGTGGCATGCCAAAAACCTAGAGAAGGGGATTTGGGGCTCTTACGCCCAAGCTTATAACCTTGATCCAGTGAATGAGCCTGCCGATCAACTTGTCGGTCTTTACCAACGTCACTACGACAGCGTTGCCGTCGCGCCTTGGCTGTGGAATGCCGATAAAGGGGTGTTCTTATCAACTGAAGATAAAGAGTCTATCAACACCAAAGCCGATTATGTCATCGATAAAGAGATCGGCGGCATCATGTTTTGGGAGTTAGCAGGCGATTATAACTGTTATGTCTTGGACGCTAATGGTCAACGCACTCAAGTGGATTCAACAGAGCAAGCTTGTGCAAGCGGAAATGGCGAATACCACATGGGTAATACCATGACGAAAGCAATTTATGACAAGTTTAAGTCGGCAACGCCTTATGGTAACACGCTTGCAACAGGAACGATTGCCAGTGAAACCGTAGACATCGCGGTCTCCGTTGGTGGATTTAAGGTGGGTGATCAAAACTACCCAATCAATCCGAAAATCAGCTTTACTAACAACACAGGTCAAGAGATCCCAGGTGGTACTGAGTTCCAGTTTGATATCCCCGTATCTGCACCGGATAATGCTAAAGACCAATCTGGTGGTGGTTTGAAGGTGATTGCTTCTGGCCATACTCGCGCCAACAACGTCGGTGGTTTAGACGGCGTCATGCACCGCGTAGCGTTTAGCTTACCTAATTGGAAAGCTCTGCCCGCAGGCGGCGTGTATGAACTGGATATGGTTTACTATCTGCCTATTTCTGGGCCTGCAAATTACAGCGTAAACATTAATGGTGTCGATTACGCCTTCAAGTTTGAACAACCGGATCTTCCACTTGCTGACCTATCTTCTGGTGGCAGTGACGGTGGAGATACTGGCGGTGGCGATACCGGTGGTACCACGAATCCTAGCAATGTCATTACTTGGGTTCCCGGATCCACACAGGCGAAAACTGGCGATGTTGTGATTTACAACGGGAAATGTTTTATTGCCAAAAACAACCCCGGCGTTTGGGAGTCACCGACTCAGTCAAATTGGTTTTGGGATGCAACAACGTGTCCATAACCGAGCGTGATTAATCGGTATGTTTTGAACTCAGTGTAAAGTAAGAAGCCTTAGCGTGTGCTAAGGCTTCATTTTAATGAGGGATAAATTGAGTGGGCAAAAAAATCTAGGTTTAGAATTGATAACTTTCGGGTACCACAACAATGCCATTTTCTGAAATACGGAAACGCTGGGCATCTTCAACTGGGTTTAAGCCAATTTGAGTATGTGGAGGGATTTTTACATGTTTATCAATAATACATCTCATGAGCTGACACCCTGCGCCGACTTCAACATCATCAAATAAAATGCTATCGACCACTGTTGCACCATCATCAATTCTGACGTTTGAAGAAATAATGGAGTGTTGTACAGAACCTCCAGAGTTAATCACACCGTTTGAAATGATCGAATTAATGAATATACCTTCGTTACCTGTTGCAGAAGAAACCGTGCGCGCAGGTGGGTATTGCGCTTCGTATGTTCGAATGGCCCAGTTTTTTTGGTATAAGTTCATTGGTGGAACGGGTTCGAGTAAATCCATGTTAGCGTTATAAAAAGAATCAAGTGTTCCGACATCACGCCAGTAACAATCTTTAGCGACTCGCCCCCGGTCACCGCAAAACTCATACGCATAAACAGCATGGCTTTCAATCAATTTGGGAATGATGTCATTGCCAAAATCGTGACTCGAGTTTTCCAGCTCAGCATCATTAATCAAAGCACTTTTTAATACTTCCATATCAAAAATGTAGATCCCCATAGAAACTAAGCTGCGATGAGGATTATTAGGCATGGAGGGTGGGTCACTGGGTTTTTCGATGAATGAGGTGATCTTGAAGTCATTATCCACATTCATCACGCCAAAGGCAGAAGCTTGTTCTCTTGGGACATCCATGCAGGCGATAGTCAGTGCAGCATTTTTTTGCTTATGAGCTTCGAGCATAGAGGCATAGTCCATCCGGTAGATATGATCACCAGATAAAACAACGACGTGTTTGGCATCACTGCGTGAAAGTAGCCACATATTGTGATAGATAGCGTCCGCCGTTCCTTCGTACCATTTTCCGCCTTTTCTCATCTGCGGGGGGATCACAGAAATGAATTCGCCGAGTTCTGGATTGAAAATAGACCAGCCATCACGTAAATGTTTTTGTAATGAATGAGATTTATATTGAGTCAGGACCAAAATCTTTCGCAGCCCTGAGTGTAGGCAGTTGGTGAGTGTAAAATCAATGATTCGATATTTTCCACCAAAGGGTACAGCCGGTTTTGCTCTGTCATCAGTTAGCGGAGATAGCCGCGAACCGACGCCACCTGCTAACACAACGGTTAGTGTTTCTTGCATCTTATTTCTCCCTAAATATGTGCAATCTATTTACCATATTAGAGAGTAGTACAAGTTTTAAGCCAAAAGTAAAAATGATAGCGAACAATACGTTACAAACTAAGTTTGCGATAATTGCACGAAAATAAACCCATTTTATTTCTCGATGCACTTAAATGGTGCTAATTGTTAAGCAAATTCTTCCATCTCGACACTGGTCAATACCGAGACAAGATTACGCCCCGAAGCTTTTGACTCATACAATGCAATATCGGCCCGTTTATACACTTCTTCTGGTTTTTCTGTAATGTCAGTGATGCCACCGCTGATCGACACTTCTAAACGATGATTTAAGTGAACGGCTACTCGTAAACGGTGCATGACCAACTCAGCTTCTGCCAGTGGTGTATGAGGCATAATGATGGCAAACTCTTCGCCTCCGATGCGAGCTAAAAAGTCCGTTTCTCTTAGGTGCTCACTTAATTGTGTTGCGACAGAACGAATGATTTTATCGCCTTCTGCGTGGCCTAATTTATCATTAATACGTTTAAAATGGTCGATATCAATAATCGCTAAGCACGACTGTACTTGAGCTTGGTAACGTTTTACGCGTAAGCATTCTGAACGCATTTCTTGATCAAATTTCCTGCGGTTCCAAATGTTGGTGAGCGCATCTTTCTCGCTGAGCTCACGCAGGCGATTTTCTAGCTCTTTGCGATGACTAATATCAACAAAGGAGGCCACATAAAACTGAATAATTCCGTCTGAATCACGGATGGTTTGAATACGTAAGATCTCGGTTTGCATTGAGCCATCTTTACGCTTATTAATGACTTCACCTTCCCATAGCCCTTCGTCTTGCAGCACTTTCCACATATTCATGTAAAAAGCTTGATTGTGTTTACCGGAGGAAAAAACGGAAGGTTGTTTACCTCTTACCTCGGCTAAGGTGTAGCCACTGATCCGGGTAAACTCATTGTTTACTTTGATAATACGGTTATTACGATCGGTAATCACCATAGCGGACATACCATTCATCGCCGCTCTAGCCAGTTTGCTCTCAATACTGTTTTTATCGTGGTTTGCGTTCCAACGAATAAAACCGGCGGCAATCGTCACTACTAATAGCGCGATGCCAACCGCTTGAAAGCCAATTTTTAGCTCTGTGGCAGAAAGCAATTTATTGAGGGCATCACCATTTAATGACTGAATTAGGTAAATTGGCTCCATTTCTGGGAATATGGATTGCAAAGGAACTTGAGTAAAACTATACCAGCAGTTGTTATCCCATACCGTGCCAGAAGCTTGCTCTTGCATACTTTTCCAGAGTATAGGGGCGACACTGTTAATATTCAGCAGGTGGTATTTCGACGGGTTTTCTTGCTGAGATAAGATCTCATTTTCATGATGAATATACTGCCCCTTGAAACTGATGATGTCTGGGCGACTCAGTGAATTTAACCTCTGGTTAAATTTTTTGTACAACTGGGTTAAATTAAGATTTGCTACAAAATAGCCTTGCCTTTTTCCATCAAAATCTATTGGTGCAATAATCCTAAAGACTGCTGTTATCTGGGAAGTAGCACCATAATTTTCTTCTTCTCTTTCACTATCAACACCGAAGATCCCAATTTGGTTTGGGGAAAGGTTTTGCGCATACTGAAAATAGTCTCGGTGCAATTTGTTTTTTAGTTGTGATCTTGGTACTGCTTCTGTTGATCCATTACTCTGATTCACGCGAATTAATTCGTTACCCGCTATATCAAAAAGCCTGAGCCGAGAATAAAGGGTTTGAATACGAGCTGCTAATAACCAAAACGCCTGTACCGCTTCGATATTCTCGGTGGAGGGAAGACGCAATGCGCTGTATAACATGGTGTTGTTTGACAATATTTGAGTGGAATTGTAAACGTCATTAAACGCAGTAAGCAGTTCGTGCTTATTGTATTCGAGTTGAGAATGGCTTTTTTGTTCGATCATTTGCACAGTTTGTTCGTGAGCTTTGTCGAATTCTTTGACGAAATAAAGAAAGGGCACAACCCCAAGCACGACACTAACAAATAGCCATTGAGCTAAGTATTTATAGAAAGAGCGAAACATAGCGGCACACATAAGTTATTGAGTGCATAGTATATCGCTGATATATGAGAAGTCGCTTCCAAATATCTGATATCGTGGAGTACATCAAATTTGTGGGGTAATTCTGTTGATACAAAGAGTCAAAAGAAGCGCACAAGTAGCGAAGAAGCATCATGCGCTTAAGCCTGAAGGCCGTTTTACGTTTTAGAACTGAAAACGAACATTCATGACGATCTGTGGGCCGTAAACGCCGTTGTTTTTGGTTTCAGCTCCTAACGATAATTGTTCGGTAGAGTGAAAACGTAATCCAGCGCAAAATACCGAGTGTTCATCGTTCTTACCCAGTTTAATATTGGCTTCAATTTGGCTCGATAACCAGATCCGGCTGCCAATATTAAACTCCAACTGGGTTTCGCTTTTGCCACCCTGTTCATCGGTAGGTCTAATGTGGTGAACAAGCATTTGTCCGTAGACATCAGCAAATTGGTTTATTGGACCGTTAAAGCCAATTCCGCCAGCGGCATCCCAATCTCCGTCAAATCTCGAATCGTAACGAGCGACCAGGTGTGTGTTATCGGTTAAATAAGTACTAAATTCTGCACCTGAGGATTCAGGGCTGATAGCGGTTCTGACTTCAAAGAAGTTATAATTAAAATTGTTAGCTTGCGCAGAGAAAGAAAGAACGCATGACAAACCGACTAGGCCTAGTGAGTACGCTTTTTTATACATGTACGCTTCGTCCTGAAAAGATGAAAATTAAGCTGAATAAGATACAGCAATGGCCTGCAAATTACAGGCCATTTTCACAAAAAAATCCATCTTATTTTTTGTGTTTTACCATCAAGAGAGCAATAAACAGTAATGATTATAGAACTTGGATCTGATCCACTTCGATTTCAGGTGTCAGCCCTCCTTCATATTCGCCATAAAGGCGAACCTTAGTCTCGGCATTGAGTGGCGCTGTGAAGTGGATATCATCATCCAGTTCTACTTGAATCTCACCGTTGCCATCACTGAATACGAATGTGTCTTTTCTGATTTGACGAATCAACTTTCCTTCAACCACAACATGCTTTTCTGTAAACATATTGGTGTCTTTTAGCAACGATTCCACAGACGTAAGTTCGATAGGACCATTGTAATTGATGGCACTACTGTTTTGATTATGGTTACCTGCAAAAGCGAAAACAGGAGCAATAATCATCGAAGCTGCTAAGGCTAGTGTTGTACGTTTCATTTTAATTCCTCTATGGGTTTGTTGTTTTGATGAAGCGATTTAAACACTAAGATGTTGAACACACTCTGAGCGGAACATTAATATTCCATTCATTTTATTGAGTGAGTAGCAGCTGTGACGGTATGATTACCAGCAAACGCCTATCGTAGAGTTAATATGGAATCAACATTAAGGTCATTGATGGTGCAGGGCACCACTTCCGACGCTGGAAAAAGTGTGCTAGTTGCAGGCTTATGCCGAGTGTTAGCACGTCGAGGAATAAAAGTAGCCCCTTTTAAGCCGCAAAACATGGCGCTCAATAGTGCGGTGACGGCCGATGGTGGCGAAATCGGGAGAGCGCAAGCTGTTCAGGCTCAAGCGTGTGGCGTTGAGCCATCGGTACACATGAACCCTGTATTACTCAAGCCAAATTCAGACACGGGTGCGCAGGTTATCCTGCAAGGCAGAGCGCTCTCTAATATGGAAGCAACGGGTTATCACGATTATAAGAAAGTCGCGATGAATACTGTGCTTGATTCCTACGCTCGGTTACAAGCCGAGTATCAAAGTGTCATGATTGAAGGGGCGGGAAGCCCGGCTGAAATCAACCTACGCGAAAACGACATTGCTAACATGGGGTTTGCTGAAGCGGCCGATGTACCTGTGATTATCATTGCCGATATTGATAGAGGCGGTGTATTTGCTCATCTGTATGGCACGTTAGCACTGCTTTCTGAATCGGAACAGCTGCGTGTAAAAGGGTTTGTGATTAACCGCTTTCGAGGTGATATTGCGTTACTGCAATCTGGCCTTGATTGGTTAGAAGCAAAAACGGGTAAACCCGTCATTGGTGTGCTGCCTTATTTACATGGTTTTGATTTAGAAGCAGAAGATGCGATCACTCAAGCGCAAACCCTCAGCAGCAACAGTAAATTGAATATTGTGGTGCCAGTGTTGACTCGCATTAGTAACCATACTGATTTTGATGCGTTGCGTTTAAATCCTGATGTTGACTTACGTTATGTGGGAAAGGGTGAACGGATCGAAAATGCGGATCTGATTCTGCTTCCGGGCAGTAAATCTGTAAGGGACGATCTTGCGTATCTTCGCTCGCAAGGTTGGGATCAGGATATCAAACGTCACTTGCGTTTCGGAGGCAAAGTGATGGGCATTTGTGGTGGTTACCAAATGTTAGGTCGGGTAATTCGCGATCCACTCGGCGTTGAAGGTGAAGCGGGCGAAAGTGAAGGACTGGGGTTGTTGAACGTCAGTACAGAACTCACCGCTGAAAAAACGCTCAGGAATGTTCAAGGCGAGCTTATTTTACCGCAAGGTAAAGCGAAGGTCTCAGGCTACGAGATCCACGTTGGACGCACAACGCTCGATGATGCATCCTCAGCAATCATCACGTTAGACAATGGCAACCGTGACGGTTTATTAAGTGATTGCCAGCAAGTGTTGGGGACTTACATGCACGGAATTTTTGATAGTTTTCCCGCAACTGAGCTTATCTGTCGCTGGGCTGGTGCCGCTGATATAAGTTATTACGATCATGTGGCGCAAAAAGAACAAGCCATTAACCGCATTGCGGATGCGATTGAAGAGCATTTGAACTTGGCCTTATTATGGCCAGAATTAACGGAGCGTTAACATGAGAAAAATACTGCTCTCTATCGTCGCCATGCTGTGCTGCACGGCGGTTTATGCACAAGAGAAAATCACTGTTTATGCAGCGTCATCCATGACGAATGCGGTTAATGAATTGATTGCGGCTTACCAGCCGAAACAACCGTTAGACATTGTGCCCGTTTATGCGGGTTCATCCGCGCTTGCTCGTCAAATTGAGCAAGGTGCACCAGCGGATATTTTTATTTCAGCCAATGATAACTGGGTTACTCACTTGCTTAACAAGAACATTGTGACGAGCGATAAGGTCACATTGTTGGCTGGAAATCAGCTGGTGCTTATCGCCCATCAATCGTCGAAACTCAATTCGCTGGTGGTAAATGATGTTGCGGCATGGCTTGACGCCTTGAACGGTTCACGTTTAGCGATAGGTAACACAATGGCGGTGCCTGTGGGAATGTATGCCAAAGAGGCACTAGAAAAGTTAAAAGTGTGGTCGTCGCTCGCCCCTATGCTGGCTCAAACCAATAACGTACGTTTAGCGCTTGCGCTAGTGGAACGTCAAGAAGCCGCACTTGGTATTGTATATAAGACGGATGCATTGATGAGCAATAAGGTCAAAGTGGTACACGAATTTGATTCAAGCCTACACAGCGCCATCCATTATCCTTTAGTGCAGCTAACTGAGCGTGATACGGTGAATCAATTCATGCTTTTTTTACGCAGCGATCAAGCAAAAAGTATCTTACAGAACTACGGTTTTAGCGTGATAACAGGAACGGATTCCTTTGCTTTCTGAATATGAATGGGTTGCACTGCAACTGAGCTTAAAAGTCGCGATTTATACCGTGCTTTGGCTTTTACCGCTGGGAATGTTTTTTGCGTGGCTACTCGCCAGAAAGCAGTTTTGGGGTAAAAGTATATTGGATAGCCTAGTGCATTTGCCGCTCGTTTTACCGCCAGTGGTCGTGGGGTATCTTCTGTTGATCACCATGGGTAAACAAGGCGTAATTGGGCAGTGGCTTGATAATATGTTTGGCTTGCGTTTCAGCTTCAGTTGGCGTGGAGCCGTGTTGGCGTGTGTCATCATCGCACTGCCCTTGATGGTTCGTGCGATTCGTTTAAGCCTTGAAAGCGTCGATCCTAAGTTAGAGCAAACGGCTCGAACCTTAGGCGCTTCACCACTCAAAGTTTTTTTGACCATTACATTACCCTTAACGATACCCGGGCTGATCACTGGCGCGATGCTCTCTTTTGCTCGCAGTCTAGGTGAGTTTGGAGCCACCATTAGTTTTGTGTCCAATATTCCCGGTGAAACACAAACGCTTCCTCTTGCGATGTATAACTTTTTAGAAACGCCAGGAGCCGAAATGGAAGCGATGCGTTTGTGTATTATCTCCATCGCGATTGCCTTGGCTTCGTTATTCATTTCTGAAGTGATTAGCCGCCGAATGACTCGGCGCTTAGGGACTCAATGATGAGTGGGTTAAAGATTCAATTTGAAAAACAGTTAGGTGATATCAAGCTTAATGCGGATTTGGTTTTACCAAGCCGTGGTATTTGTGCGGTTTTCGGGCGTTCAGGGGCGGGGAAAACCTCCTTCATCAATATTATTAGTGGATTGGTGAAGCCTGAACTTGGTGAAATCGAGATCAATGGCCGCATCCTATTTAGCCAACGAAAAAAGATTAACTTGCCTGTTGAAAAGCGCAATGTTGGTTACGTTTTTCAAGATGCTCGATTGTTTCCACATTACACCGTTCATGGCAATTTAAACTATGGTGTCAAAAAAAAGGATGCCGACCACTTCGCCGCTATCGTAAAATTATTGGCTTTAGCGCCATTACTTACACGTTATCCGCATGATTTATCGGGTGGGGAGAAACAGCGAGTAGCGATTGGCCGAGCCTTACTATCCAAGCCCGATATTTTATTGATGGATGAGCCGTTGGCATCGCTCGATATGCCGCGCAAACGTGAAGTGATGCCTTTTTTGGAAGAGCTGGCTCATAGCGTGCATATTCCAATTCTCTATGTGACGCACAGCATGAATGAAATTTTGCGTCTGGCTAATCATTTAGTTGTGTTAGAGCAGGGCGCTGTGCTGATAAGCGGTGAGCTAGAGCAAGTGTGGTCTTCAAATTATATGCGTCCTTGGCAATCATTTGCCGACCAAAGTAGTCTGTTTTCTGCCCACATCTGCCAGCACAACAAAGATTATGCGCTCACACAGGTCTCACTTGCAGATGATGTCAAACTTTGGGTGCAATATGTGGAAGGCGAGGTAGGCTCTGCACTGCGATTACAGATCCGTGCAAATGATGTTTCGGTGGCGCTTGATAAGCCAAACCGGACGTCAATTCGTAATATTCTGCCTGCGCAGATTTGCCAGCTTGAAAAGCAGCCTCAAGGTACTGATAAACAGAGTGTGGGGATAAAACTCAAGTTAGGCGAAGGGTGTTACCTGTGGGCTACGGTAACCAAATGGGCGGCCGATGAGCTACAACTGGATGTTGGTGATTCGCTGTATGTGCAAATTAAAGGGGTGAGCGTGTCGCAGCGTGATATCGTCTTAACGCATTAATGTTTTTCATTATTAATGTATTGATTCAATAACCTAAGCCTCTCTTATCTCAAGTTCAGGTTCAATAGAAAAAGCCGTCATATAAAATTGACGGCTTTATGCTCAATGGTGTGCGTTTTATTTTGCAAACACGTCTTTAAAGTCGCGTTTTAGAATCGGATCGCGGCGTGCTTTTTTGATCTGTTTAACCATATCTTTCACACAGTTATGCAGCACTTGATCAAGAAGCTCTGCTCGGTACTCTTCTTTATCTTGGTCTGTCATCTCTTTCGGTAAATTCAATGTTGGGAACTCCTCCATGACATTGACACCAGCAAAAGCTTGGCTGACAGAGATCAACGCATGAAACTGTTCAAAATTATCCAACACATTTTGCGCACTGGCTGGTAGAGAGTTCCAAGACTCGCGTACCGCTTCTTCAGAGACTTCATGTATAGACACGACCATGTAGTACATTTCTTGTGGCACTTGATCAAATTCAATTACTTGGCGCAATTCTGGCGAGATGGCGTCTAAGTCCACTACAGGTTGTTCGGTTTGCTTTACTTCAGACATGAAGATATCTCTTTAGGGGAAAAGCTACATGCTAAAAATTTATAGCGAAAAGTCAATATTGTGCGCAAAATTAAACAAAGAAAGTGAATAAATCTATGTTATACGTAAGCATATGATTGAAATTTAAAGGGGTTACAGATGGTAAGTTCGGGCTCTTCTATGAGGATCTTACTGGTCGATGACGTACAACTGGATCGAATGCAACTCACCATTCGTCTTAAACAGCTCGGTCATCACGTAGAGGCGGTTGCCAGTGGACAAGCGGCATTGGATAGCTATTGCCAATTTGATCCAGAACTGATTCTGATGGATATTTCGATGCCCGGTATGAATGGTTTTGAATTGTCGAAAAAAATACGTCAGCAATACCATGAATGGGTACCTATTATCTTTTTAAGTGGGCATGATGAACCGTCGATGATCGCGCAAGCGATAGAGGCCGGCGGTGATGATTACTTAACCAAGCCGGTCGATAAACTGGTACTCAACTCCAAATTATTAGCTATGCAGCGTATTGCAAGTATGCGTCGAGAGCTTAAACGCGCAACGGTTAAACTTGAAGAGCTAAATCGTGTTTTGCAGCAGCAAGCAAATGAAGATGGCTTAACGCAAGTCTTTAATCGTCGATTTATAGATGACAAGCTTAAAGAGATGATCAGTTGGCATGGGCGGCACAAATTTCCAATGAGCCTCATTTTAATCGATGTGGACTATTTCAAACGGTTTAACGATAACTACGGCCATATAGAAGGAGATAACTGCTTGATTACCATTGCGCAAACAGTGAGTCAGTTATTTGTGCGCACTGGTGAGTATGTAGGGCGATATGGCGGTGAAGAGTTTTTAGTGCTGCTGGGCAATGCCAATTATGAACAAGCACTGATTGCCGCTGAGCGAATCCAACAATCAATGATCAAAGCGCACTATCCTCATCAATACAGCGAAATTGCTGATTATGTCACTTTATCCCAAGGTGTGATCTCGTTAACGCCGAATGGCACTGAGTCTATCGCTAATATTTACAATCTGGCCGACGAAGCCTTGTACCAAGCAAAGCATCAAGGTAGAAATTGCTTTATTTCTTACGATGTTACCAATGCAGCATTAAGCTAATACACACACTTCACTCGCTCTTTTTTGTTAGCACTTAAGCAATATGGTCTACACTAGTACTAACGCTTTGGATTAGAAGTCAGGATGCATATATCAACTTTTTTGGCTTATGGGTGCACTTTATGGACGGATTGCAGTATTTTTCACCAGAGAGGGTGGCGGATATGGTTGGTGAAGAGAATGTGAATGAGATGCTGTGCGGCTATCGAAAAAGCCTGTTGGAAGCTTTGAACAAACTTAGCAGTGCGCTTTGTTGCAACCAAGTTGAGGTGATTCACCACATTTCACACACCATGAAATCGTCATCTCGGTTTGTCGGAGCGGATGTATTAGCATCTGAATTCCAGAAACTTGAAGCCGCAACTGATAATCTAACCAATGTTACTCAAGACACCGAGTTTTCAATCAGTTCGATCAATGATCAAAGTAAGCTGTTGTTGGATGAAATCAACCAATATATGAATAAATAAAACAATGAAGCTAAGTGAGAATCAAATGGAAAAAGTACATTTGAAAGTCATGTGCATAGATGATGATGTTTTTATGCTTAAAGCCATTGCTCGTTTGATCAGGCGTATTCGTCCAGAATGGGAAATCATACTGGTTTCGGAGCCGCTAAATTGGTTGTCAGAATGGAATAAGCATAATTGCCAACCGCCAGCCATTATCATTTCAGATTTACTCATGCCGCATAAATGTGGCGATGAGCTTTTAGAAGAGGTAAAGCAGACTTACCCGCAAGTAGTGAGAGCTCTTTTAACTGGTAATACGCAGGAGAATCTGCCTCAAAAAGCGCATGCGTATTCCCACTTCGTACTGCCTAAGCCATTCACACAAGAGGACTTTGAACGCTTATTTGAATGTACCGAACGTCTTTATCAAATGCCGTTTAACAATGAGTGTCGAACTAAACTCGGAAGTTTGAAAGATCTTCCGGTATTACCCAATTCGATACACCGTTTACAACAAACGATTGCCTCTCCTACTTGTGATCTTCAATCAATCGCAGACACCATTAGCCATGAGCCTGTATTAGTCGCACGAGTGTTTCAAATTGCCAATTCTTCTTACTTGGGTTTTCGTCGAACCACTGATTCACTATCGGAAGCTGTTGGACGTTTAGGCGCGACTTTAGTGGAGAGTATCGCCATATCGTTATTGAGCCATCACGCTAACAGCTTAGTTTCAAAAAAGGCCCACCAAGATATTTCAGAACAGGCGCTGAGGGTGAGCTATATATCCCGTTTACTGGCTAAAAACTTGGGGTACTCCTTACAAGATAAAGATCGGGTGTTTGTCTCAAGCTTGCTTACCGCAATCGGAAAATTGATTTTGATGGAGGAAGGCGCTGATATCCATAATGTTGATTCTTTCTTAGAGCTTCAACAAGAATATGCTGATTACTACATAGTAACGGCATACATGCTGATGATATGGGGATACGGTTCAGAGATTGGAGAGATCGTTCTTAATCAAAGTAAGAGTGATTTTTTTTCAGATGACAAATCTGTTGTACTTGGCAGTATTGTGGGGCTTGCAAATCGCATAGAAGCATGTAAGGAAGAAAATGAGAGCTACCAAACACTGATTGACGGTGCACCAAGTTCCGTTGCAAGCGTATTAGTTGAGCTAAAACCCATATTTATTGAGTAATTATATAATTACTTTTTTTGGTTAGAGGGAGCGAGCATGGCAATTAAAATTACAATAGCAGACGATTCAAAGATGTCGAGAAAAGCGGTAATGAGGGCGATTCCTGAAGAGTGGGATGTAGAAATCAGCGAAGCCCAAAATGGCAAAGAAGCCCTAGTCAATTACCAAAATGGGTGCGCTGAAGTGATGTTTTTAGATTTGACCATGCCAGAAATGGATGGCTTCCAAGTCCTAGAATATCTGCACAGCGTTGATGCTAAAAGCATTGTCATTGTCATTAGTGCCGATATTCAACCTTTTGCTCAGCAGCGCGTAAGAGAACTCGGTGCAGTCACCTTTTTGCAAAAACCACTTGACCCAGCACAGCTAAAACAAACATTGCACGAGGTAGGACTATTATGACAATGGCACTTTCAGAAGACCATAAAGACGCCCTGCAAGAATTTATGAATATCTCAATGGGCAGAGCAGCAAATAAACTGGCTACCTTGCTTAATTTGCACGTCACTATATCTGTACCCAGT
This sequence comes from Vibrio sp. V04_P4A5T148, assembly GCF_963875605.1. Classification (NCBI taxonomy): domain Bacteria; kingdom Pseudomonadati; phylum Pseudomonadota; class Gammaproteobacteria; order Vibrionales; family Vibrionaceae; genus Vibrio; species Vibrio sp. V04_P4A5T148. Next base: position 33,993 of record NZ_CAWNMS010000029.1, on the reverse strand, counting down.
ATTGGAGTGGCAACGGATGAGGATTTAGCGCAACTGCAATCTTATGAAACCGATTATTACTACACTCGGCAGTCTTTTTTTGGTGGCATGGATGGTGAGTTAGTGACCTTAATGAGCAGAAAAGGCTGTGAACAGATAGTGAGCGATCTAAAACAATCAACAGGTGATGCTCAAGATGTCGTGAGCCTAGAGGAGAGCATTTTAGATATCTCGAATATTTTATCTGGTGCAAGTCTAAAGGGTCTATGTCAGCAAATAGACATAAAAACTAAAATTCAGTCTCCAGTGCTGTTTTATCCGTCAACACAGCCGCTTCCCATTTCTCAGTGGAAGCTATCTTTAATTATGGAAATCTCTTTTTTAGTCGAAAAAGCGTCATTCTCTGCTAAAACCATCATCTGTTTTGCAGACAACGAATTGGATAAGGTACTCATTCATCTCGATGAGTTGATGTAGGAGTTTGGAATGGGAAAAAGCCGCTTACTGCTTTCTGATCTGCTGGATCAACTCTCTTTTGCGTTGTGCATAGTACGGCAGGATTACATTATCGTGAAAGCTAATGACTATTTCCAATCCCGAGTCATTTTTGATGGTGATGTGATGCAAGGAAAGAACATACTTGAACTATTTCCCCATTCCGCAGACTACCTTAAACGAAAAATTGATACGGCATTGGTGATTGAAACTTCAAGCTTTAGTAGCTGGGAGCAGAAGCCTCACCTGTTGCCCTTTAAAAGTTCCCGCCCTGTATCGGGCGAAGAAGATCAGATGTATCAAGATTTGGAGATCATCCCTATTCATAGTGAAGATGGGACCATCGAGCATGTTTGTATATGTGTCTATGATGTAACGATACAAGCTAGTCAGCAGCAGGAACTTAAGCGCATTTCTCATCAATTAGAGCAAGAACATCAAGCGCAAAAAGTATTGATTAAAAAACTCGAAGATGCACAAGGACAACTACTGCAATCAGAGAAAATGGCCTCTATTGGGCAGCTTTCAGCAGGCATCGCCCATGAGATCAATAATCCAGTGGGGTTTATCACATCCAATATTCAAACGCTTAGTGACTATTTTCAAACGCTAGCCGCCGTTTTAGAAGGGATAAAACAGCAGGTTTCACAAGCAAATGATACCGCTCTAGCGGCAAAGTGTGAGTCATTACTACAAGAGAAACAGATTGATTTTATTTTAGAAGATACGGCAGATTTGATTTCAGAATCACTAGAAGGTTCATCTCGAGTAATGGCCATTGTGAAAAATTTGAAAGAGTTTTCACACGTTGATGGTTCTGAATGGAGCTATGCAAATTTGGAAAACTGTATCGAATCAACGCTGAAAATCATCAATAACGAAATCAAATACAACATTACTTTAGAGAAGATATATCAAGAAAACGTACCTGACGTGTATTGCCAGCCAATGCAGATTAACCAAGTTCTTCTTAATATTCTTGTCAATGCAAGTCAGGCGATTGTCGGAGAAGGCACCATCACCATCTCATTAGCTAAGCTAAATGAGAAACAGGTTGAAATTCGCATTAAAGATACGGGAAGCGGTATTCCTGATGCGATTAAAGATCGCATCTTTGAACCCTTCTTTACCACCAAAGCGGTTGGGTCCGGCACAGGATTAGGTTTATCAGTTTCGTACGGGATCATCAATGGTCATAAAGGCACCATTGCAGTTCATAGCGAAGTGAATAAAGGTACTGAATTCATCATTACGTTGCCGATAGACGCAATCGAATTGGCTACACTAGCAATAGAGTGAAAATGATCGTTATCTGATTAGGGAGTATGCATGTGAGTAAAACCCAGCAACAGGAAGAAAATAGACGCTTTCAAGAAGAACACAGCTTGGACTCAACATTTCACTACGTCGTACTTTCTTTGCTAGGAGTTATGTTTTCAAATCAATCACAAGAAGACAAGTTAGATCAGTTTATTACTCATGTTCAGCCTTTATTCCCTAATACACATATCGTGCTATTTTCTTACAATTCTGAGCAGAGGCTCAAGATACTGCGTTCTAGTTTTCCAATCACCGATGCAATGAAGTTAGGCACATACCCAACCTTAGCCGATACGGAGTTTAGTTACTTCCCTGATTTAGCCAATGATACGGGGAAATTCTCAGACTACCACAATGACTTTCCTGCTTGGAAAAGTGGCGTTACCTTTTCCGTCTCCTCACTGACGCGGCGCTATAGCCTGTTTCTTGCGCGAACAACGCTGAATGCTTTTGACTTAAGTGAATTAGAAAAAATCCAAGAAGGCATGTTACTGGTTGAGATGGCCTTAAAATTACTGTCGTCTATGCGGGAGAGTAGTAGTGATCTTCAACGAAATGAGCAAGATGTAAAAAGGGTTTCTTTAGGTAAATTGGCCGCCGGTGTTGCGCATGAAATCAATAATCCACTCGGTTTTGTGATGAGTAATTTCAACACGTTAAGTTCCTATCTTGCCCAAGTGAAGGCACACCCAGAGATCCAGCAGATCAACGACCGTCAGTTGGCAGAAATACTTGATGATAGCGAGTCTATCATTGTGGAAAGTTTAGAGGGGCTTTCGCGTATTAAGAACATTGTAGCGAGCTTGAATGTGTATTATCACGAGTCCAAGTTATCAGTTGGAATGGTCGATTTAAGAGACGTGGTTAGCTCTGCAACTAATATGGTGTTGGGTGAAATGAAGCTGAAAGTACGCTTAAATTATGAGCCTCCTCAAATACCATTTTATGTTCTAGGGCAAACCCATAAGCTCCAACAAGTACTGATTAATTTGTTAGTCAATGCGTTACAGTCATTCTCTCAAACTGATGGTGAAGTCAATGTCGCCTTGTATATGGAAAACAGCTTATTAATCGAGAATAAATCTAGTGTCTGTCTATCGGTATGCGATAACGGTAAAGGCATTTGTCCGGAAGATTTAGTGTACGTTTTTGATCCTTTTTTTACCACCAAGCGTATCGGTGATGGCGCAGGACTTGGATTATCTGTTGCGAAAGAAATCATAGAAGAGCACCTCGGAAAAATTGAAATTCAGTCGACGATAGGTCAAGGAACCTGCGTCTATATTCGTTTACCGCTTTATGTTGCACCTCATCATTCGATGAAAGGATTGGGGTAATTGTATGTTTCGATATAAAGAAATTCTGCTTGTAGATGATGAGCCAGCGGTACTTAAAGCTTTAACTCGTGAATTCAAACCGCATTTTTCTGTGGTTCATTGTGCGGGTAGCGGCCTTGAGGCTCTGACTATTTTAGAGCGGCACCCTATCGAAATTGTGATTTCTGATTATCGAATGCCTAATATGGATGGGACAGAACTGGTCGTCAATATTCGCAATCAGTATCCTCATGTTGTAACCATTATTCTATCTGGTCAAGCTGACATCACAGGTTTGTCTCGTGCTTTGAACGAAGGGAAATTGCATCGTTTTCTCCAAAAACCATGGGATAGAGAGGAGCTGATTGAAACCATACGTTTGAGTTTATTGGAGCGTGAAGCATTGCTAGGTAGTGATGTGCTGACGAACTTAAAAAACCGGCGTACGTTAGATGAACAGATTATCGAATTGAAAAAACATGGTGACTCCTCATACGCTTTGGTCATGGTGAATATTGCTAATCTAGACGAAATTAACCATCAATACGGCGGAGCGCTTGGTAATCAATTTATTAAAACGCTGGCGTGGTATCTGAGTGATGGTAATACAGAGCCGGAAACCATATATCGCTACAAAGATAAGCTGTTTATGTGCATTCCATACAGCCCCAAAGGTTATCAAGTTGTGATGCGCCTATGTTCGCGACTCTCTCAGCCTGTTGAAGTCGACACACATCTTATTAAAACCAGGTACACGGTTTTGCTCTGTGATGTTAAATCGTTGCATCAAGTCGATGATATATCTATTGCTGACCTTAATGAACGGTCGCGAGTGCGTTTGCACCATCAACTGCCGATTTACTGGCTCGATAATGAGCCTCAATCCCGAGAGTTATTGGCGCTATTTTCTGTATTAAACGATATCGATAGACGCTATTTCTGCGCGTTTTATCAGCCTCAACTGTCGACGGTAACTGGTGATGTTTGTGGATTTGAAGCATTAGCTAGGCGCAAAACAGTTGAGAATGAGTGGCAATATCCAGCCAGCTTCTTACCCATAATTGAACAGTATGGTTTAACTAAAGTGTTAACCGAAAAAATATTGGAAGACGTACTGATGTTCATCAAACAACATCAGAAACTAATTAAAGATCGAAATATCAGTGTTAATGTGCCTGGGAACATGTTGATAAATGGGCAATTTTACGAATTATTGACTAAGCTAACTACAAAGCTCAGTTGCGGTTTGAATAATTTGTCAATAGAGATAACGGAGCATGACTTTATTGAGGATTTTATTCAGGCGAAACAAGAACTCAGTAAACTGAAAGGGTTGGGATTGAGCTGTGCACTGGATGATTTTGGAACTGGATATGCGGGCTATGAATATCTGTGCGAAATGCCTTTCGATGTACTTAAAATTGATGGGCGATTTGTTCAAGCAATTGGCAAATCAGCGTCCAATGAAGTTATTTTGAGGGCAATGATAGATAGTGCTGAATCACTTGAAATGGGAGTGATTGCCGAATGGGTTGATACTCAGGAGCAAGCAGATAAATTGAAAACCTTGGGCTGTTCCATTATCCAGGGGCATTTGGTGAGTCAGGCATTATCATCAGACGACGTGGTCAGCTATTTGTCTAGAATGGAGGAGGATCGATGGAAAATGTCGCACAAAAAATAGCAATTAGTGGTGATAGACTTAGCCTTCTGCTGCTAGATGATGAGAGCGAAATTCTAAAATCACTAACGAGGGTTTTGCGTACAGATTATGACATAGTTTCTTTTAATAGCGGAAAGGAAGCCTTGGAATATTTAGATCAACATGAGGTCTCTATTATTATCTCTGATATGCGGATGCCAGAGATGGATGGTGCCGATTTTCTCGCAAAATCAAAAGAATTATATCCTGAGACGATTCGTATCCTTCTTACTGGATACAGTGATATTCAGTCAACCGTCAGGGCAGTAAATTCCGGCGGAATTCATACCTATATTGGCAAACCATGGGATAACGAAAACCTAAAATTGATCGTTTCAAAAGCAGCGGAGTTTTATCGTCTGACAAAAGAGCGAGAGCATTTGGCTATCGAGTTAGAAAAACGCAATAATGAGCTCGAAGTAGTTAATCTAGCCTTGGAGGACAATAATCGTAAGCTGGCTGAATTTAATCAAGATTTAGAGCAGAAGGTAAAAGAGAGAACGTTAGAGCTGCAATCATCTAATAAAAAGTTAGAACATTTATTGATGAGTCGTAACAAAACGTTTAAAGATATATTGGGTATGGTTACTGCGATCATTCAATATCGAACGGGACACCCAGCCGATCACGCAGAGCGTATTGCCAACCAAGCGAAGGTAGTAGCGCAGCGGTTAAAACTGCCTGAAAGCCAAGTGAGTCATGTATATTTGTGTGGTTTGATGCACCAAATAGGACTAATCGGTGCGAAAGATAAAGAACTTGAAAAGTTGATTGTTGATCCAGAAACCTCAATTCCTCAGAGTCCTAATGCCAATTCTGTATTAGGCGCCGAGATTTTAGGCCGAATTAAGCGCTTTGAACCACTAGTTGAGATCATTCGCCACCAAGATGAGTTGTATAATGGTACTGGTAAGCCAGGCCATTTACATGGTGAAGAAATACCTTTGTGTTCACGTATTATTAAAGTGGTTAAAGATTATGACTACTATATTGCATCACCAAATAATCCACGTCGTATGCATACCAAAAGTGCGCAGAGTTATATAAAAGAGCAGGCTGGAACCTTATATGACCCCACAGTCGTGGATGCTTTTTTAATGGTAGTAACTTCGTTAAAACACTTGGAGGATGGCCTAGAATTGTGCATTGGTTTGAGTGAAGTGAAACCGGGTATGAAAATTAAGCGTGATTTGTACTTACCTAATGGAAACTTAATGTTGACCGCTGGCAATCAAATTAACTCAGCTTTGTTGGCGAAATTAAAAGAGCTTGAAGAACAGACTAATATGCCAATCGCGGTTTACATCGGTTAATTTAAAAAGAGTGCCGCATCAGCAGCACTCAATTGAATTTTTTTATTGTTTTGCAAACAGATAAGTACGGAACCCACCAATCAAGTTACGTGCTTTAAAGCCATTATTGGCCAGTTGGCGGTAGGCTACATTACCGCGCAACCCGACTTGGCAATAAATGATGATCTCTTTGTCTTTGGGCAGTTCATCCATACGTTGACGAAGTTGGTCAACCGGAATATTGATGTCGCCTTTGAGATGATTACCATTTTCACGTTCACTTGGATTACGTACATCCAAAAGAATATGCGTGTCACTTAGCGAATCGATTTGATCAAAATGGATGGCTTTTGCATCGCCTTTCATTATATTTGTCGCGACAAAAGCTGCTTGGTTAATCACATCTTTCGCGCTGCCGTATGGTGGCGCGTAAGTCAGCTCTAGGTGTTGTAGTTGTTCTACTGTCATACCTGCACGTTGAGCGACAGCCATCACGTCGATACGCTTGTCGATGCCATCTTTACCAACTGCTTGCGCCCCGAAGATTTTGCCTGATTTTGGATCGAACAGCATTTTGAACGACACTACTTCAGCGCCCGGATAGTAGCTCGCATGGCTGGCTGTGTGAACGTACACTTTTTCGTAATCAACGCCGTCACGTTTTAGTTGCTTCTCATTTTTGCCTGTGGATGCCAAGGCTAAGTCGAATATTTTACAGATTGCGGTTCCTTGTGTTCCTTGATAGGTTTCGTTACGACCAAGCATGTTATCAGCTGCCATGCGACCTTGGCGATTAGCAGGGCCTGCGAGTGGAACCAGCGTTTGTTTGCCTGTAACAAAATCCTTTTCTTCGATCGCATCGCCGACGGCGTAAATCGCTGGATCGCTGGTCTGCATCTGTTCGTTCACCCAAATGCCACCAAGTTCACCGAGTTGTAAGCCCGCTTCAGCAGCTAGTTTGGTTTCTGGACGCACACCAATCGCCATAATCAGGATGTCAGTGGTGAGTATTTCACCATTGCTGAGCACAAGATCCAGTTCACCTTCTATGTGTTTGTGATCCAGAGTTTCACCCGATTCTGTGCTAGGTAACGTCGTCGCTGGTTTATATTCGACCGATTTTAAGGCAACACCTAAACGTAAATCGATGCCTTTAGCGCGAATTTCCGCATGAGCAAAGCCCGCCATTTCACTATCGACAGGTGTCATTACCTGATCAGCCATTTCGATCAGCGTAGTTTTGATACCGAGGTGATGGAATGCTTCCATCATTTCCAAACCGATAAAACCACCGCCGACAACAGTTGCATGCTCAGGTTTATTCATTTGTAGCGTCTGAATGATTTTATCCATATCTGGAATGTTGCGCAGCGAATGGGTCAGTGGGTTTTGAATCCCAGGAATCGACGGGACAATAGGACCCGCTCCAGGGGAAAGCAGCAAAAAATCATAGCTTTCTTGGTACTCTGACTGATCCAGCAGATTGCGTACAGTGATGGTTTTCGCTGCACGATTAATACGCAGCACTTCATTCATAGTGCGTACATCCACATTAAAACGCGCTAAAAAGCTTTCCGGTGTTTGTAGCAGCAAATTACTGCGCTCTTTGATGTCACCGCCGATGTGATATGGCAAGCCACAGTTAGCAAATGAAACGAAGGGGCCCCGCTCAAACATAATGATTTCAGCTTCTTCGCTGAGTCGACGAGCACGAGCCGCTGCGGATGCACCACCCGCGACACCACCAATAATCACAATCTTAGTCATAACTTACTCCAGTAAAATTAAACAAAAGCGGCATGGTAAGGTAAGTAAATCCTCAGTGCAGGCCAAGCTTTTTCAAGAAAAAGGCCGCTGGACAAATCCCTGTGAAAGCGCTTTGAATTAAGTTCACTCCAACAAATACCGTTAGCCAAATAAAGTTTGAATGGACAAACACAGTTAAAACGATCGACAGCAGTACCATGCTGCCCGCCAATATTCTTACCCCATTTTCAATCGTCATGTTGTTACCCTCCGTTGTAAATTAAAGTCACTATAAATCCATTGATTAGTAATGTCTAATGTTAATTTATCTAATTTTGAATAAGCTAAATAAGCGTTGACTAAATCTTGTTTATTAGTATTATCTAATTAAATGCAATGCGAAGGGGGAATGATGGAGATCACATCAGTCAATGTGGAGCAAATGAAAACAAATGCGATAGAGGTTTCAGAGTTGCTTAAAACGATGGCCCACCCTGAGCGTTTGATGGTGCTTTGCCAGTTAATTAATGGTGAGGTGGGCGTTGGAGAATTGCAGCAAAGCTCGATGTTAAGTCAATCAGCCTTTTCGCAACATTTAACCGTACTTCGTAAGCAAAATATGATCAAAGCAAGAAAGGAGTCGCAGCAAGTCTTCTATTCGCTATCGGATCCGCGGGTTGTACAGCTTATTCAAAGTTTGCAGACCGTTTTTTGTAATTAGTTCATTTGTCATAGGTTAAAAGGATAAATAATGTTGTTTTCTGTTCCTTGGGAATCGTTGTTAGGTGGTGTTTTACTAGGGATATCGACTTCACTCATGTTGCTGTTTAACGGCAAAATTGCTGGGATAAGTGGGGTATTAACGGGATTGATGACGCCTAAAACGCGTGATTTTGCATGGCGTTTGTTATTTGCACTTGGCATGGTAACCGGTGGTGCTATTGCCGTTTGGTTTTTAAATGCACAAGTGCCGCAAACTTTTAACTTTAATAACGGTGTTTTGGCGCTTGCTGGCCTATTAGTTGGGGTAGGCACTCGATTAGGAAATGGTTGCACCAGTGGCCATGGTATCTGTGGTGTTGGTCGACTATCCACTCGCTCTATTGCGGCGACAGGTACCTTCATGGGCGTTGCTGCCATTACTGTGTTTGTACGCCTTCATCTTCTATAAGTGAGTCAAAATGAATCAGATGTTGTTTAGATTAACCTCGTTAGTGGCAGGTATTTTGTTTGGTGCGGGTATGGTTATCTCAGGAATGGCCAATCCAGCCAAAGTCGTAGGTTTTTTGGATGTGGCTGGTGCTTGGGATCCAAGCTTAATGTTTGTGATGGGAGGCGCATTGGCCGTTTTTATGCCGACCTATTTCATCGTTATTAAAGCAAGACAGCAGCCTATAAACGCAGAAAAATTCTGTTTAGCGACGACTCGCAGTGTTGATACCCGGCTTATCTCTGGTGCTGCGATTTTTGGGTTAGGTTGGGGATTAGTGGGCATCTGTCCAGGGCCAGCACTATCAAGCCTTGCACTGGGTAATATTGAGGTATGGCTATTCTTTGTCTCAATGATGGTTGGGCTTGGTGCAACTAATTTGTTGATCTGCATTAAGAATAATAAACAACAGCAAACGCAAACGGTTTAATCTAACTAGAATTCAATAAGCAAGTGGAATCGTAACGATCAACATGAGGGATGGGTATGAAAAGGCGAATTTGGATTGCGTGTATTGCCTTAATCACGAGCGGTTATTGGGCCGTTGGCTATGCTGATGATCGTTATATCGTGACCTATGAGCAGATACCACAGCAGATTGCATTCGAAGGTGTTGTCCAGCCAGTTAACAAAGGGACAGTTGCGGCTCAAACCTCTGGTCGAGTCGTTGGTGTGTATGTCGACGTTAACGATTTTGTTAAAAAGGGCGAGGTGCTATTAGAAATCAGCGCTATTCAGCAATCGGCTTCTTTAGACGCATCTCAAGCTCAGTTAACCAGTGCAGAGGCTCGAAATCGTGAAGCTCAAGCTCAACTAAAGCGTTATCGACTGCTGTTTCCTAAAGGTGCGATTTCACAAGATCAAATGGATGGCGCTGAAGCTCAAGCTCGAAGTGCTGCTGCGGCCGTCAAGGCGGCAAAAGCCGCGGTCGTGCAGGCGAAGGAGTCACTTGGATACACCAATATTACCGCCCCTTATGATGGTGTCGTGACGGAGCGACATGTAGAGCTGGGTGAAACGGTGGCTCCGGGTACTGCGCTGCTCAGTGGTTTCTCATTCAATGAGTTGCGTGTTGAAACGGCCATTCCGCAGCGCTATCAGCCTGCAGTCACCAATGTTGCTCAATTCCAAGTCATTATGCCTACGGGCGATAAAATAACCCCAATCGATTACAGCTTATTCAGTTATGCCGACCCTCAATCACATACATTCAAAATCCGTCTTGAACTGCCTCGTGTAGATCAAACTAACAAGCTCGGGCAAGTGATGCCAGGAATGTGGGTCAAGACAGAGTTTAATTATGGTCAACGTGAGGTGATGCTCATTCCTGTTGCCGCTGTGATTCGCCGAGCAGAACTGAGTGCCGTATATCGCATCGTTGATGATAAACGACTGCTAAATCCAGTGCGATTAGGGCAAACCTATGGTGAATATGTGGAAGTATTATCTGGCTTGGAACAAGGCGATACGGTTGCAAGCCGTGTATTTACACAAGTAGGTGAGTGATATGGATAATCGTTTAGGCGTCTCAGGACGTATTGCCAAAGCTTTTCAGACTTCAGCGATGACGCCGTTGCTCGCGATTGTTGGGTTACTGATGGGCGTTTTTGCGGTAATGGTTACTCCTAAAGAAGAAGAGCCGCAAATCGATGTGACCTTTGCCGATGTGTATATTCCTTTTCCCGGAGCTTCTCCGGCGGAAGTGGAAAGTTTAGTGACGAACCCAGCAGAGCAGATCATCTCTGAAATTGAGGGAATTGATAAAATTTACTCTTTTTCACAACCCGATGGTGCGATGATTGTGGCTATCTTTGATGTCGGCGTTCCTAGAAACGACGCCGTGGTTCGTATTTATAATAAACTCTATTCCAATAAAGATTGGATGCCAAAAGGCGTTGGGGTGGGCGAGCCGATCATTAAACCTAAAGGCATTGAAGATGTGCCTATCGTCAGCATTACGTTATCCGATAAAACGGGTACTTTGGACAACCAGCAGTTAACGCAAGTGGCCCATGGTTTAGAAACAGAGCTCAAACGCATTAATGGTACACGAGATATTTATACGATAGGTCGCCACCCTACTATTGTTGATGTACGTTTAGACCCCGTTAAAATGAACAGCTTTGGCATCACGTTAGATCAACTGAATCAGCATCTTCCTGCGGCGAACCACAGCTCTCCAATGTTGAAACTGACGCATGAAAATCAGCAGTTTCCCATCCAAATTGGTCAGTTTTTAACAAAAGTTGAAGAAGTAAAGCAATTGGTGATTGGGCTGCATAACCAGGCACCGGTATATTTAGCGGATGTCGCTACGGTTCAATTGGGTGTTGATACATCAACCCAACAAGTTTGGACCAGTGATAAGCAAGGTATTTATCCAGCAGTTACCTTAGCCATCGCTAAAAAAGGAGGTGAAAACGCCGTTCGTGTGGCTGAGATGGTTGAAGCTCGAGTTGCAGAACTTGAAAATCAGTTAATTCCACACGGAATCAGTGTTGAAATCACGCGTGACTACGGGAAAACCGCCGCCGATAAAAGCAATACATTGATCGGTAAATTGATTTTTGCAACCACTGCAGTCGTTATTTTGGTGGTTATTGCGATGGGATGGCGCGAGGCTATCGTGGTCGGTATGGCTATTGTTGTCACCTTGATGATGACACTGTTTGCATCATGGGCATGGGGTTTTACACTCAACCGGGTCTCGCTTTTTGCGTTAATTTTCTCTATTGGCATTTTAGTGGACGATGCCATTGTTGTTGTGGAAAATATTCACCGCCATATGGCGTTAGGTAAGCGCAAACTGGCGGATCTCATTCCTACGGCGGTTGATGAAGTGGGTGGACCCACAATCCTTGCCACCTTAACCGTGATTGCCGCACTATTGCCAATGGCCTTTGTCTCTGGGCTTATGGGCCCGTATATGAGCCCAATTCCCATCAATGCTTCGATGGGAATGCTGATTTCATTGGCGGTTGCATTTGTCTTTTCACCTTGGTTAGCGGCCAAGTTTCTTAAGCCTTCATCGCATCAAGCACAATCTCAATCAACTCAAGGCATCTTTCACCGAATCATGAATCCTTTCGTGGTCTCGGCTGCACAAAGACGTAACCGCTTTTTCTTGATGCTTGCGGTATTTGCGCTTATTGCTGGCTCCCTATTACTGCCAATCACAAAGGCCGTGGTTTTAAAAATGCTGCCTTTCGATAATAAATCAGAGTTTCAAGTGGTATTGGATATGCCTGAAGGGGCGTCGCTTGAGAAAACGCAACGCGTTTTATTTGAACTTGGCGCGGTGTTAAATAGCGTGCCTGAAGTCAGTGGGTATCAGATTTACGCAGGTACAGCCGCACCGATCAACTTCAATGGCCTTGTGCGTCATTATTTTATGCGCAATCAAGCCAACCAAGGCGATATTCAGGTGAACCTGTTAGGGCGAAAAGAGCGCGATAAAGATAGTCATACGATTGCAAGTGAGGTACGCCCCAAGCTTAATGAGGTTGCCAGCCGATTTGGCGGTAAAGTCAAAGTCGTTGAAGTTCCACCGGGGCCACCCGTTTGGTCACCTATTTTAGCGGAAGTTTATGGTCCGACACATGACATTCGGGCACAAGCGGCAAGGATGCTACGCGGGATCTTCCACGAAACAGCGGATATTGTCGATATCGATATGTATCTACCGGAAGTGCATCAAAAATGGCAAGTAGTGATTGATCGCAGCAAAGCGTCACACTATCAAGTACCTTATGCTTCGATAGTCGATGCTTTGGCGACGGCCGTCGGTGGAAAGCCGATCACCTATTTGCACAGTGAGCACAGCAAGTACCCAATCCCCATTCAAGTGCAAGCTAGTGAAAACGCCAAAGTCCGATTAGATCAAGTGTTGAACATGAAAGTAGCGAGCACTGCGGGCAGTGCATACCCATTGTCTGATTTAGTCACTATTCGCCAAACTCAAATGGATGACTACATTGTGCATAAAAACCTGTTACCAATGGTGATGGTGGTGGCGGATATGACGGGTGAAACAGACAGCCCCTTATACGGTATGTTTGAAATGGCGTTCAACATCAATGCACTTGGTCTACCTGTGGAACAGTATTATATCCACCAACCTACAGGGTTAAATGGTGTCGAAATCTTCTGGGATGGTGAATGGACGATCACTTATGAAACATTCCGCGACATGGGCATTGCCTACGCAGTTGGGATGATCCTTATTTACTTACTGGTTGTCGCGCAGTTTAAGTCCTACCTTATTCCGTTGATCATTATGGCTCCAATTCCACTGACGATTATTGGCGTCATGCCCGGACATGCGTTACTTGGTGCTCAGTTCACCGCCACGTCGATGATTGGGATGATAGCACTCGCGGGGATTATTGTGCGTAACTCCATCTTGCTGGTTGATTTCATTAATCAGCAGGTTGAAGAAGGTGTGGCATTTTCCGAAGCGGTTATTCAGTCTGCGGCTGTTCGTGCTAAACCCATCATGCTTACCGCTTTAGCGGCCATGATCGGGGCGGTATTTATTTTAGATGATCCCATTTTTAATGGCTTAGCCATTAGCCTGATTTTCGGCATCTTTGTTTCTACCGTCTTAACTTTATTGGTTATTCCTGTTTTGTATTATACGGTTATGCGTCATTGATCTTTCTGTTCTAACAATTCCCTTGCTCTAACTATAAAAAGGGCGCTGAGTAGTCAGCGCCCTTTTTATCAGCTTTAAAATGTCAGCAGGCAATGGATATTAAAAATGCAGTTTTAAATAGGTAGATTACGGATAAATTCGCTATGATTATAACTAAAGGTGTTTCATAACAAGAAAAGCGGTGCAAGCTTAATCGTGTTTGAGTCAACTAAACTCCCCAGTTAGGAAAACATGAAACTGAAATCTGCGTTATTGATGATATTTTCTCGAGTGATGGCTGTATTGGCGCTGCAGCTTCCAGTCATCGCTTCTACGGCAGAAGTCGGTGAACCGCTCTCCAGCGAGCATGATCTTTCTCAACCTCTGCTTATTACAAGCTCAGCCAAGTGGAAACCGTATTCGTATATTAATAAGCAAGGAGAGCCTGCCGGGATCTTAGTCGATTATTGGAAAGTCGTTGCTGAGCAAAGCGGGTTCGATGTTGAATTTAAACTAGTAAGCTGGAACGAATCACTAGAGCTGGTTAAACATGGGCAAGCCGACGTTCATGCGGGTCTAATTCAATCACCTGAGCGAGATCTGTTCCTCGATTTTGGACCTGAAATTATGGCGATCGAGACGCACGTATTCTTAGATCAACACTTACTCGGTACGGATTTTGACAAAATATTTTCAGGTGAAATCGATATTAAGGTTGGCGTTGTATTGGGTGGCTATGAGGCGTATTACGCAGCTCAATATTTACCTAAATTAAACTTGGTCTACTTTGCCACGAATGAAGATATGTTGTATGCCGCTTCCAGTGCAAAATTAGAAGGGTTTATTAGCGATTATCAAGTCGCTAATCTCTTTATGTTTACAGAAAATAGCCCGAAAAAATATGTGCCAGTTAAGTTTCTCTATTCTGAGCCGTTGCGCTTTGGGGTGAAAGAGGGCAATGACGTTCTTTGGCAGAAGCTCGCAAATGCGACAGATAAGGTATCTGATGCCTCTAAAATGCAGTTATTTAGTCGCTGGATCTACATGGAGACGGTTTACCCAAAATATTTTATCCCGATCATCATTAGCGTAGCTCTGATGGTTCTCTGTATTTACATCTTGATGTTAAGACGCGCAGTCATACATAAAACCATCGATTTAGAGAGAGCAAATCACTTGCTAGAGAAATTGGCGCAAACTGATGAGCTAACAAAAATCAGTAATCGCCGACACTTCCAATCAAAGATAGCAGAATTGCAAGGAACTCCCGTCCCCTTCACCTTATTGGTGTTTGACATTGATAACTTTAAGCTAATCAATGATCAGTTTGGTCATGAAGTGGGTGATCAAGCCATTATTCATGTGGTTAGACATGTACAGAGAAAGTTATCCAATAATGACTTTATTGCTCGTTTAGGTGGAGAAGAGTTCGCCATTATTCTTACTCTCTATACCTTTGAAGAGGTCAAATTGAAAGCTCAATATATCTGTCAATCTGTCTATGAAAATCCAATGCGAGTAGCCAGTGATACCATCACGCTCAGTATCAGTTTGGGTGGCGCCTATTACGATCTTGTTCCTGATAAGGTCTCACTTACTGTTGCGGACAGTTTAATGTACCAAGCCAAGTCGGCGGGTAAAAATCGTGCTGTAGTTGTTAAAGTCGATCAATGTGCGGATTGATCATTCCTATTAACTTCATTTCGGCCATCTATTATCACTTGGCTCGCCCGAGGACAGCGTTTCAAGAAAAGCCATTCCAAGAAAAGTATGGGTGATGTTTTTTGGCAACGAAATGACCTCGATTAATCATGAAATAGTGTGCTGGAATTCGACATTTCATGTCGCTAATGTGAGACTTTGTGCCCAAGTTGCGAAAGAGGGAATAAAGAGTATTGCTGCCGCTAATCGACATACACATTTTGATTTTAACATCGCAATACCTCACTGATCGGATCCGAAGGCTTAGCCTATCAGGTTCGGTGAAATTTCAAGAGGAAAAATCAAAAATTTGCAATTTTCATCGTTTCTTTTCTAAGTGAGATCTACTACTCCAAGATCGCATTGATCTTGTTCAATGCTCGGTTTTTATTGATCCAAATCAATACCCTGAGTTGGGAGTTTTCGTTAAATGCACCACAATATATTGTGTCAGTCGGATAATAAACTGCTCTATATAGTGTATTTGTGGATAACTCTGTGAGTATGCTAGGGGTAAGGAGAAATGGTGAAACCTATCGTAATCAAACGTGACGGATCGAGAGCCCCGTTCAACCGTGATCGCATTCAATCTGCCGTGGAAAGTGCAGCTGAACATATTGATAAAGAGATCGCTATTTACGCACTCAATGTGGCGTTGGCGGTCGAACTGAAGCTCAAAGATTACGATGAAGTCCATATCGCCGAGATTCAAACCTTAGTAGAGAACGAGCTAATGCAAGGGCCCTATAAAGCATTAGCTCGTTCATACATCGAGTACCGACACGATCGTGATATCGCGCGTGAAAAGCAAAGTGCCTTGACGCAAGAGATTGAAGGCCTTATCGAAGAAAGTAATGCCGATCTGCTCAATGAAAATGCGAATAAAGACGGCAAAGTGATCCCAACGCAGCGTGACTTACTGGCTGGTATTGTGGCGAAACACTACGCTAAAACCCGCATTTTACCGCGTGATATTGTGCAAGCGCATGAAGAGGGTGATATCCACTATCATGACTTGGATTACGCTCCCTTTTTCCCAATGTTTAACTGCATGCTGATTGATTTAAAAGGCATGCTCACTCATGGCTTTAAAATGGGTAATGCGGAAATTGATACGCCAAAATCAATTTCAACCGCCACCGCAGTGACCGCGCAAATTATCGCTCAGGTTGCGAGCCATATTTACGGCGGCACCACCATCAACCGTATCGATGAAGTGCTTGAACCTTATGTGACAGCCAGTTACGACAAACATCTAGAAATAGCAAAAGAGTGGGATATTCATCATCCCGAAGCCTTTGCTATGTCCCGTACAGAAAAAGAGTGCTACGACGCATTCCAGTCACTTGAATATGAAGTCAACACTTTGCATACCGCGAATGGTCAAACTCCGTTTGTCACTTTCGGCTTTGGTCTAGGGACCAGTTGGGCCTCTAAATTGATTCAACAGTCAATTTTGAAAAATCGCATTGCTGGCTTAGGCAAAAATCGTAAAACGGCTGTATTCCCTAAATTGGTATTTGCCATCAAAGATGGCTTAAATCATAAAGCGGAAGATCCAAATTATGACATTAAACAACTCGCATTAGAGTGTGCGACCAAACGCATGTACCCGGATATTCTCAACTACGACAAAGTAGTTGAAGTGACTGGTTCATTCAAAACCCCAATGGGTTGCCGCAGCTTCTTAAATACCTATGAAGAAGGTGGTGAGCTGATTCACGAAGGGCGGAATAATTTGGGGGTAGTCAGTCTCAATTTACCTCGTATCGCGCTGAAAGCGGGCCGAAATATTGAACAGTTCTACACATTACTCGATAAAAAATTAAAACTGGCTCGCCGTGCTTTAGAAACTCGCATCAGCCGCCTTGAAAAAGTCAAAGCACGCGTCGCACCTATTTTGTATATGGAAGGGGCATGTGGTGTTCGTTTAAAAGCCGATGATTCTATTGCCGATATATTCAAAAATGGCCGAGCATCTATCTCTTTGGGCTATATCGGTGTGCATGAAACCATTACCGCGCTCTATGGCAGTGATACACATGTTTATGATGATAGCGAACTGCGAGATCGCGCGTTAGATATCATTAAATACCTGAAAGGGGCCGTTAACCAATGGGCGGAAGAAACCGGTTACGCGTTCAGTTTGTACGGTACGCCAAGTGAGAACCTCTGCAGCCGTTTTTGCCGTATTGACACCAAAGAATTTGGTGTGATTGAAGGTGTAACGGATAAAGGTTATTACACCAATAGCTTCCATTTGGATGTGCAAAAGAAAGTTAATCCATACGATAAAATTGATTTTGAGATGCCATATCCAGAGGTTTCAAGTGGTGGCTTTATCTGTTATGGAGAGTTTCCGAATATGCAGAAAAACATAGAAGCGCTTGAAAACGTTTGGGATTACAGTTACAGCCGTGTTCCTTATTATGGGACCAATACGCCAATTGATGAGTGCTATGAATGCGGTTTTACTGGCGAATTTGAGTGTACGAGTAAAGGGTTTACCTGTCCTAAATGTGGTAATCACGACTCATCCAAAGTCTCCGTAACCCGCCGCGTGTGTGGCTACCTTGGTAGCCCAGATGCTCGTCCGTTTAACTTCGGTAAACAAGAAGAAGTTAAACGTCGCGTGAAACACTTGTAAGTGATAGTGAGTAACCTGTCGGCATGAATTATCACCAATATCATCCGATTGATGTTGTGAATGGCCCGGGGACGCGTTGTACGCTGTTCGTCTCCGGCTGTGAACATCAGTGCAAAGGATGTTACAACAAAGGGACTTGGTCGCTGCATTCTGGCCACACTTACAATGAGCAACTAGAGCAGCAGATCATCACCGATTTGAACGACACGCGCATCAAGCGCCGAGGCTTATCCTTGTCGGGTGGCGATCCCTTACACCCGCAAAACCTTACTTCTATTTTGCAATTGGTTAAACGAGTAAAGACTGAATGTGTGGGGAAAGATATCTGGTTATGGACGGGATATACCCTAAACGAACTCAGTGATGCTCAAAGACAAGTCATTGAATATGTTGATGTCTTGATTGATGGAAAATTTGAACAGGATAAAGCCGATCCAAGCTTAGAATGGCGAGGCAGTGCCAATCAAATAATCCATCAATTTAAACTGTAAAAATTATGTATCTAGTGCTAACTTGAAGGTCATTACTTGAATTTCAAAGGGTTGTGACCTTCATGTTTTCACATTTACCAACACCAACACTCGATCCAATACTTTCATTATCGGTTGCATACCGCAACGATCCTCGCAGCGAAAAAGTTGACCTAGGCATTGGCGTTTATCGTAATAGCCAAGGAGAGACGCCGATTATGCGCGCCATTGCCAAAGCGCAAGAGCACGTGATTGCCACACAAACCACTAAATCGTATGTTGGGCTTGCTGGGTGTGAAGAGTTTAACCAAAGCATGGTGAACTTATTATTGTCTGGCACTTCAGTGCTTGATCGTGTGGCTGCGATTCAAACGCCCGGAGCAAGTGGTGCGCTGCGTATGCTCGGTGACTTAATGCACGTAGCACAACCAGAAACGACGGTGTGGATTACGGACCCAAGTTACGTCAATCATAAACCTGTGATGGAAGCGGCGGGTTTAAAAGTGAAATATTATTCTTACTTCTGTCGCGAGACTAAGCAAGTCGATATTGCACGGATGCTTGATGATTTATCGCAAGCAGGGCCAAAAGATGTGGTGCTTATCCATGGTTGCTGCCATAACCCAACTGGCGCGGATATTGATTTCGCCGCATGGCAAGCGATCACCAGTCTTGCGCAGAAAAATGGCTTCATCCCTTTTGTTGATGTTGCCTACCAAGGGTTTGGTGAAGGTCTTGAAGAGGATGTGAAAGGGCTGCGTTTTATGGCAAACAACGTCGAAGAGATGTTGATCACCACCTCTTGTTCAAAGAACTTTGGTCTCTACCGAGAACGAACTGGTGCCGCGATTGTTGTCGGTAAAAACGCACAAGATGTAGCGAATGCAAAAGGTAAATTACTAACGTTAGCCCGTTCGACCTATACTATGCCGCCCGATCATGGTGCTGCACTGGTGAAAACTATTTTACAAAATCAAGCATTAACCGCGATTTGGAAGCAAGAGTTAAGTGAAATGCAACAGCGTTTGTTAAACCTGCGTCAAACCTTGTGTAATCATTTGAGAAATCAGCACAATACTTCACAATTCGACTTTATCGAAAGTCACAAAGGGATGTTTACTGTGCTAGGCTTTACTCCAGAACAGATGGCTCAGCTACGTGATCAATATGGAATCTATGGGGTAGGTGATGGCCGAATTAACATTGCAGGCTTATCAGAACAACATATTCCGTATGTTGCTCAAGCCATAGTGAATGTCTCTTAAATATTTATCAGTTTGATTAGGTGGGTCAATGAAACAACACTTGAAACTTATTGCTCTTTTAATGTTGAGTACTGGTTTGATGGCATGCAGTACGCTAAACCAAACCTCAACACAACCAGAGCAAAAGCCAAAAGTTGAAGAGCCAAAACAACAAAATACTGAGGCACAAAAACCGGTTGAAAAACCCTCAAAAGAGCCAGTTGTGGTGAAGGCCAAAAAAACCTCTGATGGTAAGCTTATTTTGGGCGAAAAAGAGTGGGTTTATGTGCCGAGTTTGAACGAAAGCTTCAAAGCGCGTATCGATACCGGGGCGGCCACCTCTTCAATTAGTGCCGTGGATGTTGTTGCTTTTGAACGCGATGGAAATGATTGGGTCAAGTTCAGGATTGAACACGATGACATCAAAAGTGATGAGATAAGTTTACCTGTTGAACGCTGGGTTAGAATTCGGCAATCCAGTGCAGAGGGTACACAAAGACGTGCGGTCGTTGTCGCTTGGATTGAAATTGGTGATCTCAAAGAAAGAACCGAATTTACGCTTGCCGATCGTACACATCTGACTTATCCACTGTTACTTGGTCGTAGTTTCTTTAAAGATGTAGCGCTTGTTGATGTGAGCCGAAAGTACGTGCAGGATAAACGTAAATAGAGATACCTCACTTCTTAGCTCAACCTAACAGCCAGCACTTGTTGCTGGCTTTTTCTTACCTCCAATTCCTTAGTTGTAACAGCAGTCTTCATTCCTCATTACTTTATTCGATATTTGCTCAATAAAATGATGCGCTGTGTTGAATAATGTTTAAAAACCATTGTGTTAAGTTTGTTAAAAAGACGATGGCGTCTAAAATGAAAACATACCACCTGCATTGGTAAACCTAAAAGGTGTTAACTCAGGATCTGATATACAAAACACTGCTTAAACCCACGCCGAGCAGTGATATGACTGCTAATAAGGAAATTGTCTATGTCTGAGCATCAACAAGCTGAAAGTAAATTTAGATTAGTGACACGCAGCGATTTTGATGGGCTGGTTTGTGCCGTGTTGCTCAAAAAACTCAACCTAATTGACGAGATCGTATTTGTTCACCCAAAGGATATGCAAGATGGGAAGGTGACGACAACTGAGCGTGACATTGTCACTAACCTGCCTTACGTCGCTAATGCTCACTTAATTTTTGATCATCACTTATCGGAAACTATTCGCAATCAAGGTGAAAGGCCGAATCATATTATTGATCCAAACGCGCCGTCTGCCGCGCATGTAGTATGGCAATATTATGGCGGACTGGATACGTTTCCCTCTCAGTGGCAAGAGATGCTGATTGCTGTCGACAAAGGTGACTCCGCGCAGTTTACTCGGGATGAAGTGCTTGATTCTGCGGGATGGAATTTACTGAATTTCCTGATGGATGCAAGAACAGGTTTAGGGCGCTTCCATGAATTTCGTATCTCCAATTATCAGTTAATGATGGATCTCATCGACTACTGTGCGAACCACTCCATTGCTGAGATTCTTGCTCTGCCGGACGTTCAAGAGCGCGTTACTTTGTACCGTGAGCATGAAATTCTATCTAAACAGCAGATTCAACGTTGTGGCAAAGTCTATAAAAACCTTGTCATTCTTGATTTGACGGGCGAAGAAATTATTTACGCGGGTAATCGGTTTATCATTTATGCCTTATTTCCCCAGTGTAATATCTCGATTCACAAAATGTGGGGCTTTCAGAAGCAAAATATCGTGTTTGCTACGGGGAAATCTATTTTTGATCGTGGCTCTAAAACCAATGTGGGCGGATTAATGCTCAAATATGGTGGTGGAGGCCATCAAGCGGCTGGAACGTGCCAAATTGCTCTTGAAATGGCCGAGCAGGTAGAAAAAGAGCTGATCAGCCAAATTACCACAGATGGTTAAAGCCGATGAAGCCCTGCATGGCAGGGCTTTTTACCTCATCGCGGCGTTTTCTATACGTTTCGTTCCTAAAACCACAAAGTTACCAATTCTTATTGCGACGCACCACTTACCAGCAATGCCAAGTTGTTTCGTTATAATTGCAGCTTGGGGTTTCGTAAATCTTATTTTTCTCTATACTTACCCAAGTGACTGAATTATTAATAGTTTACACCAATGGAATGTCGCGAAGTTATCAATGGAAGGATTCTAGTATGAGAAAAATTAAGCCTACGCTGTTAGGTGTGAGTGTGCTGCTGATGAGTGCTTTGGCGACTGCGGATGTTGTAGAAACCACAACATTATCCGGCGTTGGGCAAGCCAAATATCCCGCCAATTTTTCTCATTTCGATTATGTTAATCCAAGCGCACCTAAGTACGGAAAAGTAACTTATGGCGAGGTAGGTACTTACGACAATTTTAACCGCTTTGCTTCCCGAGGCGCTCCGGCGGCAGGCAGTGGTGAGCTTTATGATTCACTGATGTTTGCGCCCAGCGACGAAATTGATACCTATTATCCATTGATTGCTTCTAAAGTTCGTTATTCTGATGACTATTCGTGGCTAGAACTAGATATCAACCCGAACGCACGTTTTCAAGACGGTAAACCGATCACCGCGCAAGATGTTGAGTTTACGTTCAACAAGTTCATGACAGAAGGGGTGCCTCAATATCGACTGTTTTACAAAGCGGTTAAATCGGTAACGGCGATCCATCCTTTAACGGTTCGTATTGAGATGTCAGAACCTAATAGAGAAAAGCTTTTTAGTTTGGCTCAATCAACTCAAGTGTTGCCTAAGCACTATTGGCAGGATAAAAACTTAGCAGAACCATTAAATGAACCGCCAGTCGGCAGCGGTCCTTATAAAGTCGTACGTTATCAAACTGGGCAGAGTGTTACTTATGAGTTGCAGGAAGATTATTGGGCTGCCAACTTACCAGTCAGCATTGGGCGACATAATTTCAAGCAGATCCAATACGACTATTACCGCGACGATACCGTAATGCTTGAGGCATTTAAAGCTGGGGAATTTGATATTCGCCAAGAGAGTTCGGCGAAGTTTTGGGCCAGCTCATACACTGGATTGAACTTTGATAAAGGATTCATCAAGAAAGAAGCGATCGCGCATAATAGCCCAGCGTCAACCCAAGGTTTTGTATTTAATATTCAACGAGAAGTGTTTAGTGATCCGAAAGTGCGCGAAGCTTTGACCTATGCGATGGATTTTGAATGGATGAACAAAAATATGTTCTACGATCAATACTCACGAACGCGTAGCTATTTTCAAAACACAGAGTATGAAGCGAAAGGTCTTCCCTCTACTGATGAACTCACTATTCTTACACCACTAAAAGATAAGATCCCAGAACGTGTTTTTACCCAAGAATACCAACCACCAGTGACGGATGGGTCTGGTCGTATTCGTCAACAACTACGAGTCGCTTTTCAATTGCTCAAAGAGGCGGGGTGGGAGCTGAAAGATAAAGTGATGACCCATAAAGAAACGGGTAAAGCGTTTGAGTTTGAGTTATTGATCTACAGTCCGACCACGGAACGCATTGCTATTCCTTTGCAAAAAAATCTAAAACAGCTTGGTATCGAGATGAAGATTCGCTCAGTGGATACCACACAATATCTTAAGCGTTTGCGCGATAGAGATTTTGACATGCTTTCGTCGGCCTATGCGGCGAATCCTTACCCAAGTCCTAACTTGTTGATTATCTGGAATTCAAACTACATCGATTCCACGTACAATCGTGCTGGAGTGGCAGACCCAGTTGTCGACTTCCTCACTGAACAAATTGCCGCCAATCAAGAGCATCCAGAAAAATTATTGCCTTTAGGCCGAGCATTAGATCGCGTTCTACAGTGGAATTTTTATCTGATCCCACAGTGGTATCTGAGCCAATATCGTATCGCAACTTGGGACAAATTCGAGCGCCCTAGCGTGATGCCAAAATATGATATTGGTCTTGATACTTGGTGGGTTTCGGAGCAGAAAGCGCAATTGCTACCAGAAAAACGCCGTTAAGAGGATGCAATGACTGCTTATATTTTCCGCCGATTGCTGCTCGTTGTGCCCACGCTGTGGGCGATTATTACCATTAATTTTTTTATCATCCAAATTGCCCCCGGAGGCCCAGTTGAGCAAGCGATTGCACAAATGGAAGGGCATGGTGACGGAATTATGGAGCGATTTACTGGAGGCGGCCAAGAGGTGGATATGTCGCTGTCGGCTAACACTGGAGGATATAAAGGTTCCCGAGGTTTAGACCCCGAGGTAGTCGAAGCGATAAAAAAACAGTTTGGTTTCGATAAGCCTCTTCATGTCCGTTATTTTGAAATGCTAAAAAATTACGCAACCTTTAATTTTGGTGACAGCTTATTCAAAGGGGGCAATGTTATTGATTTGATCACTGAGCGTTTACCCGTTTCGATCTCTTTAGGGCTGTGGAGTACGCTGATCATCTACCTTATCTCCATTCCTCTCGGAATTTTAAAAGCCATTCAACACGGTTCAAGGTTTGATGTATGGTCAAGCGCAGTGGTTATCATCGGTTACGCTATTCCGGGCTTCTTGTTTGCGATTATTTTGATCATTATTTTTGCCAGTGGAAATTATTTCAGTTGGTTCCCACTGCGTGGTTTAGTATCAAATAATTTTGCTGATCTGACTTGGTATCAACAAATTGGCGACTATTTTTGGCATTTGGCTTTGCCCATCTTTGCAATGGTGATCGGCGGGTTTGCCACTTTGAGTATGCTAACGAAAAACTCATTTCTTGATGAGATCAACAAACAGTATGTGGTGACGGCTCGAGCAAAAGGACTGGATGAAGGACGTATTCTTTATCAGCATGTTTTTCGTAATGCGATGTTGATTATTATTGCCGGTTTTCCGAGTGCTTTTATCAGCATATTTTTCACCGGTTCGATGCTGATTGAAGTGATGTTTTCACTGGAAGGTATAGGGCTACTTGGTTTTGAATCGACCATTCAACGGGATTATCCTGTAGTGTTTAGTTCTTTATACATCATGACGTTACTTGGATTAGTCCTCAGCATCATTTCCGATTTGACCTATATTTGGGTTGATCCTCGAATCGACTTTGAGGCTCGTTCATGATGGTAAAAAAAAGGCTGTCCAACCCACTAAACGTATTGCGCTGGCACGGTTTTAAGTCCAATCGGCGCGGTTTTTATTCACTATGGTTGTTTACGCTTTTATTTGTGGTGAGCCTATTTGCTGAGCTGATTGCAAATGATAAACCCCTTTTGGTTGAGTACGATCAGCAGTGGTTTTTCCCCACCTTTCAACAATATGCAGAAACTCGTTTTGGTGGTGAGTTTGAAACCGAAGCGGATTATACCGATCCTTACGTCATCGATCTGATTGAACAAAAAGGTTTTATTGTTTGGCCATTGATCCCATTTAGTTACGACACCATCAACTTTAATATCAATAATGCAGTGCCGTCAGCGCCAGATTCAGTGAACTGGCTTGGTACTGATGATAAAGGGCGCGATGTGCTGGCTCGTATTATTTACGGGTTTCGTATTTCGGTTTTGTTTGGCTTTGTATTAACACTCGTCTCGTCAGTGATAGGCGTTATCGTTGGTGCCACTCAAGGTTATTATGGCGGTTGGCTTGATTTACTTGGGCAACGTTTTATTGAAGTTTGGTCAGGGATGCCAACGCTTTTTCTGCTGATCATATTATCGAGTTTCGTCGAACCGAATTTTTGGTGGTTGCTTGGTATTATGGTGCTTTTTAGTTGGATGAGTTTAGTGGGCGTGGTGAGAGCGGAGTTTTTACGCTGTCGTAATTTTGATTATGTGCGGGCTGCGCAAGCGATGGGAGTTAGTGATCGCCGCATTATGCTTCGCCACATGCTACCTAACGCGATGGTGGCTTCTTTAACCATGATGCCCTTTATTCTTTCAGGCTCAGTTACGACTTTAACATCCTTAGATTTTCTCGGTTTTGGCTTGCCAGTCGGCTCGCCCTCTTTGGGCGAATTATTGGCGCAAGGGAAAGCCAATTTACAAGCTCCATGGTTAGGTATTTCAGCATTTGTGGTGCTCTCGTTAATGCTGACATTATTGGTCTTTATCGGCGAAGCTGTACGCGATGCCTTTGACCCGCATTCGACAGGGAGAAGATGATGAGTAAAACCGTACTCTCTATCCAAAATCTTTCGGTCGGGTTTGGTCAAAAAGACAATATTGAACCTGTGATTAAAGCGGTGTCACTTTCTCTCTCCGCAGGGGAAACTTTAGCGCTGGTGGGGGAAAGTGGTTCTGGTAAATCAGTGACGGCGAATGCCATTTTAAAGTTGTTACCGAAAAGTGCTGCCCACTATTTGCAAGGGGAGATCTTTTTTGATGGTATCAACACGTTGAACTGTAGCGAGAGGCAATTAAGAGGTATACGAGGCGGGCGGATTGGTATGATTTTCCAAGAGCCAATGGTCTCACTCAACCCTCTGCACAAAGTTGGTAAACAGTTGATCGAAGTTGTGGAGATTCATCGAGGACTAAGAGGCAGCAAAGCACGTCAGTTGGCCATTGTATGGTTAGAAAAAGTGGGTATTCGATCGCCAGAAATTAAGATCAATGCTTATCCACATGAACTTTCTGGGGGAGAACGCCAGCGAGTCATGATTGCGATGGCTTTGATCAATGAGCCTGAATTACTGATTGCTGATGAGCCGACCACTGCGCTTGACGTTTCTGTTCAGGCGCAAATATTAGATCTACTTAAAAACCTGCAACAAGAACTGGGTATGGCCATGTTGTTCATTACTCATGATCTCAGTATTGTTAAGCGTATCGCTGATCGCGTTGCTGTGATGCAAAATGGGCAAGTGATCGAGGTGAATGATGCCAAAACGCTGTTCTCATCACCCTCTCACTCTTATACCAAAAAATTGATTGAATCCGATCCTCGAGGTTTGCCCGTTGACGTAAACCCTGACAACCCAATTCTAGTGCAGCTTCAGCATCTCAAAGTCTGGTTTCCCATCACTGGCGGCTTATTCAAGCGCACGGTCTCGCATATTAAAGCTGTCACCGACATGCAGTTTAAGCTTAAAAGAGGACATTCATTAGGAATTGTTGGCGAGAGCGGTTCGGGTAAATCGACCACTGGTATGGCGATACTAAAATTAGTCCATTCGGAAGGCTCGATTTGTTACGACAATAATGAGCTGCAAGGGTTAGATAGGAAAGCTATGTTACCTTATCGCAGCAAGATGCAAGTCGTTTTTCAAGATCCATTTTCAGCACTGAATCCGAGAATGTCGGTGGCGCAGATTATTGGTGAAGGGGTAGAGGTTCATAGCCGTTATGATCGACAAACTGTTGAACGAATGATTTGTGATGTGATGCGAGAAGTTGAACTCGACCCGGCCACTCGCTACCGTTATCCCAATGAGTTTTCTGGTGGGCAACGACAACGTATCGCGATTGCTCGGGCATTGGTGCTTAAACCTGAGTTCATTTTACTTGATGAACCAACTTCTTCTTTAGATCGTACGATTCAAGCGCAAGTGTTGGATTTGCTTAAATCGCTGCAACAAAAATATGGATTAACGTACTTGTTCATTAGCCATGATTTACATGTGGTGAAATCATTATGCCATTACACTATGGTGATGAAACAGGGTGAAGTCGTTGAGCAAGGGGAAACGCAACAGCTGTTTCTCAATCCTCAGCACCCTTATACCCAAGAGCTTATTTCCTTTTCTTATTAAACATCACGCTATGTCATACAGTTAAATAACCTGATGTTGTCGCTAGGAAAACAGTGAGTGAATATTGAAAGTAGCGGTAAAGTTGGGGCGCTATCGCGAATGTAAAGAATATCGTTATTAAATGGCCATCTTAATGGCTGGTACTATCGCTTCCGGCATGGCTAAAAAATAGCCTTGAAACATATCAATATCGAGTTTTTGCATTGCTTCGAGTTGCGCTTTGGTTTCGATGCCTTCTACAACGGTATTGGAACCATTCTGTTTCGCAAGGGTAATGCCATCCATAAGTGGGTCACAATCACCTTGCATATATTTGAGTAATAAGCTTCGATCAAATTTGATGATATCAGGCGTCACCAAATTAACCCGTTGTGGTGTTGAGGCTTGAGTACCAAAATCATCAATGGCAATTTTAAAACCATTTGCAGCCAGACTTTGCGTTGCGCATTGTAGCTTGCTTTCATTTCCTGAATCGATTTCAATCAATTCCATGACCAGTTGATTATGTTCTATATGCAGTTCTTTGAGGCGATCGCATAGCAATGCTTTGTTGATGTCGCTGATGGCAAACAATTCACCCGCGACAGGCAGTAAATTTAGAAATAATTGGCATTGACGATATTCGGAAAGGGCATAGTTTCGGATGTGGATAACTCGGCTGAGTCTTTCTACGTTAAGTTTGTCGATGGGATTAATAGTGTCGGAATGGAAAAAACAATCGGGGCGAATGGTCGTGCTGCCATTGGCGGTTATTCTCACTAGGGCTTCAACGCCCACAATACGGTTATCCCGCGAGAATATCGGCTGGAAAACGCTTCGCAGCACAAGATGCTGGTAATGAGCAATAAACTGGCCATCGGAATCCAGAGACATGCATTTTGAAAACTGAGTTTTGTTAGTTAAAAGCATACAATTTTCGACATCCTAATCATTAATTTTTGCTTGAAGCATCCGAGCGCCAATATGCCATGCCATATTATTGACTCACCTTGACCTTTGTCAATTGTACCTTTGGCTAAGATGAAAATTTGTGGGTTGTCAAAACAGCGTCACAAATATTGAATTATTTAGTGAATGTGATGCGGCAGGCTCAATTGATTGAGTGTGTGCTAAATCAGAAGACAGCCCAATGAAGAGGGTAATAAGGTAAAATCTAGAACTTGGAAGAAAATGAGGGCGGTTTGTTTACGTTACGCCCATTGTAATACGGCATATAATTGAACGTATTTTCGGACTAGTTGCTGGTTTTTAGAGCGTTTTAAAGGATGGCTAAATTTAATATAACAAGGGCTAATTTGAAAACGGTTCTCTAAAGATTGAGTTAGCAATGAGTCACTTTCATACAGCGTGATACCTTGTGCGAGGTATTGATCTATTTCATCGGGTAATTGCCCTGTCCACCAATGAAGTAACTCGCGACTTTTTTGGCTACGACTGATCCAGTGATCGGTCAGTAATAACAGTAAATCATTCGGTTGAATCGCGTAAGCGTACTCATATTTCCACTGCGCAATGTCTTGCATCAACTTTTCTCGACAGGTTTTACCAGCACTGACCATATGGTGAGTCAGGATCCATACTGTTCCTGCATCACTGCTCACTCGGTAATGGTGTGGCATGTCTCGCTGAGGGATTGATTCAATAACAGAATAGTGGCATGGGTGCCCAAATTCACTGAGTGTACGAGCCAACCTGCGAGCAAAAGCCAGTCCTAAGTGATGTTCACTCATTCCTTGGTTGTGTATGGTGGGGTAGTGCTTTTCACAAAGTTTTAGACAGTCAGCTTGAAATTCGTTGACGCTTTGCGTGAGTATGTCCAGTAGCAACTCGTTGTTCTCCTTTAATAAAGCCAAGCAAGATTACCACAGTTATCAACAAGCACGAGCAGCAAATGGCGAGTTCTTGATCTTTCACACTATTCTTCTAATACGAGCATTCTACAGGTGTTAAACCCTTATGATTTGAAGCTACCGTTGTTTCAAGTTGTTTGAGCCTAAGTCGTGGTTATCTATATCCACAATAAGTTCCTTCAGTTTTTTCGAATAACTCAATCAGTACTAAAGTATGTCCACAATGTAAAGTATGGTAAATACTGTGTTAATAATTTAGGCTAGAATATAGATTCAATTCACTTTGTTGCTGTTTCACTTGCTGGTTTAGAAAATTTATGACAACTGAAGTTAAAAATTACAACTTAGTCACGCGTCTTATCCATTGGTTATCCGCACTCGTTATCATCGGTATGTTTGGTGTTGGGATCTGGATGGTTGAGTTAACTTATTACAGTCAATGGTATAACACCGCGCCACATTGGCATAAATCTGTCGGTTTGTTGCTGCTCGCGGTCACCCTGTTCCGCATATTATGGAAGTTGGTAAGTGTCTCTCCTGCCATTGGTGGCGGCCACTATGAGCGCATTGCGGCTAAAGCGGCGCACGGATTAATGTATTTATTATCGATGACGCTGTTTGTATCAGGCTATTTGATCTCAACAGAAGATGGCCGAGGGATTGATGTTTTCAATTGGTTTACTGTACCAAGTATGGGCTTGTTGTTTGAAGGACAAGCCGATCTCTCTGGTACGGTTCACTTTTACGCAGCTTGGACGCTGATTATTTTAGCAGGCGTGCACGCTGTTGCCGCACTCAAGCACCATTTTATTGATAAAGACGATACGCTACGAAAAATGATAGGAGCTTCTAAATGAAGAAAACGTTACTTGCTACTGGATTGGCTTTCGCAACACTCATGCCGCTAGGTGCAAACGCTGCTGACTATGTTATAGATACCAAAGGTGCGCATGCTTCAATTAACTTTAAAGTCAGCCATCTTGGTTATAGCTTTACCAAGGGCCGCTTTAACAAGTTTGATGGTGAGTTTTCCTACGATCCTAACGACCTTGCAAGCTCAAAAGTAAAAGTTAATGTGGATACTCGCAGCTTGGACAGTAACCATGCTGAACGTGATAAACATATTCGTAGTGCTGATTTCATTGATGCATCAAAATATTCACAAGCCACGTTTACCAGTACTCAAGTGGTTGATAAAGGGAATGGTAAACTAGAAGTGCTCGGTGATCTTACTCTGCATGGTCAAACCAAACCCATTACTATTGATGCAGAATTTATTGGTGCAGGTAAAGACCCATGGGGTGGCCAACGCGCTGGTTTTTCTGGGACAACACGTATCGAACTCGCGGATTTCAATATTGCAGTAATGGGCGCTTCAAGCTATGTCGATATGGAACTCTATGTTGAAGGAATACAAAAGTAATCCACATCTTGTTATGCTTTAAGCAAACATGAATAAAAGGGTCTAACTCTAGACCCTTTTCACTAACTCTCACTATATTTTATCTTTATACATTGGCTAACTGACGGATTTCTGAGTCTGGAATTCGGCGACCGCGTTGTCCATGTCGTTTGCTTGTTTGGAAACGATATCGACTTCAATCAAACACTGTTTAGCTGAGTGCATATTATTATCAGAGATAGAGTTAAGTTCGGTGATCGATTCACTGACTTGGTTCATCACAATGCCTTGTTCTTCAATTGCAGAGGCGATTCGCTCAGAGTTACTTTGTATCATTTCCATGTCAGAGAGAATCTGACGTAAACTATTATCCAGTTCTCCTGAAGCCGTTAGCGTTGCATGGCCTTGAGTGTTGCACTGTGCAATATCAGTGACAACGGTGCTCATTTGGCTTTGAATTGCCGAAACGACATTGGTGATCTCTTCCGTTGACTGATGCGTGCGGCTGGCAAGTGCACGGACTTCATCGGCGACCACAGCAAAGCCTCTTCCTTGTTCTCCGGCGCGAGCGGCTTCAATCGCGGCATTTAATGCCAGTAAATTGGTCTGCTCTGCGATACCTTGAATGATGTTAACAGCACCGCCAATTTGTTCGACATGCTTGTTCAATGAGGCGATGGAGATTTGACTTTTTTCCAATGTTCGTGAGAGTTCATCGACATTTTTTACCGTTGATTCCACCACCAAACGCCCTTGCTGAGCATTGTGCGCGGCTTTGTGTACACCTTCTACCGCTACACTGGTACTTTCTGAAATTTCGCTGATGGTGGACACCATTTCTTGAACGGCCGTTGCCATTGTCGTGGTGTGGTCAGCCTGAACGTGAAACTGTTCAATCACATCTTCTAATTCGTTATGCATACTTGATGTACTGTTCGATAGCTGGTGAGACTTTGTTTGAGAGCCAGCGATAAGAGTTTCGAACTTATCGAGTAAGGTATTAAAATAAGTTGCGATCGATACCAGCTCGTTGCGGCCAGTCAGTTCAACACGCAAACTGATGTTGTTGCTGTTTGAAATCATTTGCATCACTGATAACAACTTACTCACTTGCACGTTAATGGAGCGCGCTATTTGGAGAATAAATCCAAGGATTAGCACGATCACTAACGCACTGAGCCCTTGCTTCACATAGTTAAGTTCTTGCTCAATACTTGTAATCTCTTTATTTAACACTTCAGAAAAGGTAACAAACTGTTGTTCAACATTATGAGAAAGGTTACGTACTTCACCAAGTAGCCCTTGATTATATTTCAAACCAATCACTTTTTTCTGATCGACAAGCTGTTGGGCGGCCTGTGCTAATGCCGGAAAACGGTTAGTCACTGCGTTGTTTTGCAGCTCTCCAACCTGCACGCTTTGATCAAACGCCATCAGCTCTAAAAGTAATGCATCATCAGCATTAGGTTTTATGGTTTCCAATGCTTGTAAATAAGTGGCTAAAAGGCCGGAGCTTTCATTTAATCCGTATAGGCTATAAGCCTGCACCAATTTTTCAAAACCTTGTTTATAAGCCAAAAGATCTTGTCGGAGTTGGCTACTAGAGGGGAGATCTCGATCTAACAGGATGAGGGAAAGTTGCTGTTCCAGATCTAAAAAAAGAGTGCTGTTTTTTTTAAAGGTTTCAAGGTATTTCACGTCGCTTCGCAGAAGAAAATCTTTCTCATTGCGCCGCAAATTGAGCAGTCTAATTTCAAGTTTATCGACTAAGTTAATGGCTTGATTGAGCGTTTCGGTGGTTTGGGAAAAATGTGTGGTAGTGGCTAACATTACCAGAACCCCGATAACCGCAATAGCACCCAGTGAATATAATTTTTGTTTGATACTCATGAGATTATACACCTAAGTAAAATGACAATAATTGATGAAAATGTAATTATTAGTATGTTTAATTAGAATGTTAGGATTAAATGAAGCGTATATCAATGAACGCAAAAATATAAATTACATTCATTATCGTGACACAATATTGGAACTTTTATTTTGTTGATTCCCATAGAATTTGTTAGAGGCGCTCTGTAAACATGATTGAATTAGAAAATTACCAAGGACTTATTTTTGATATGGATGGTACGTTGCTTGACACCATGCCAGCGCATTTAGAGGCTTGGTCAAAAACAGCGCAGCATTTTCGCTTCCCATTCTCAGAACAGTGGTTGCACAGTTTAGGTGGCATGCCTAGCGCTAAAATCGTTTCACAAATCAATAAGCTGCACGATCTTAAATTGGTGCCAGAGCTGGTCGCTCAATTTAAAATGGCGGCATTTTCTTCTATCGAAAATAGTGGCGAGGTAATTTCTTGTACCCATGAAGTTGTTGAGCAGTTTTATGGTAAAAAGAAGCTTGCGATTGGGACTGGAAGCCAAAGGCAAAGTGCACTCGCATTGCTTAAAAAGTCTGGGCTATTAAATCGCTTTGATGCTGTAGTAACGGCGTCTGATGTTGAAAACCATAAGCCGAATCCAGATACATTTTTGCGTGCAGCCTTTTTATTAGATCTCGAACCTAAGCATTGTGTGGTTTTTGAAGATACTCATTTGGGTAAACAAGCCGCTCACGCTGGAGGAATGGATTGTGTGATGGTAGAGGAAGGAAAACTGGTGTTTTATCCAGTCCCTTCTCAAGAATAGAGCCGCGTAATGCGGCTCAACACCGCTTTACTGGATTTCAATTAATTCCACATCAAAAATTAGTACGGATGCGGGTGGGATAGGGCCGCTGCCACTTTTGCCATAACCTAAATTACTGGGTATGAACAGGCGCATTTTTTGTCCTTCCACCATCAGTTGTAGACCTTCCTGCCAGCCTTGAATCACCTGCTTCAAACCAAACACAATCGGGTCGTTACGTTCAACTGAGCTATCAAACACCGAACCGTCAAGTAAAGTTCCGTGATAATGCACTTTTACACGACTGTTGGCTTTCGGATGAACGGTGCCAGTACCTTGTTGGAGTACGAGATATTGTAGGCCACTTTCGGTTGTTATCACGCCATCTTGCTGAGCATTTTCAGCCAAAAACGCTTGGCCTTTAGCAAAATTTTCATCGGCAATTTTGTGGTTATTCCACGTACGATAGATAAAAAAGCCAGCCAGTAAAAAAATAATAATTGGAAATACAAATTTAGACATATTTTTAAAGCCTTGTGGATTAGGGGGGAGTCAATAAATATGAGATGGTATTCGCGATATCTGCTGCAT